>CALJNA010000083.1 GCA_937981955.1 uncultured Granulosicoccaceae bacterium | reverse complement strand
GGATAAGGCCTCCAAGTGGCGCCAAGACACCTAACGGAAACCTGTAGACGGACCAATTGATAACATCATCGTTACTTGTGAACGAATTCGTAAAAGGCAGCGCTTTGAATCAGAGTAGAAGCGATTCGTCCCTTCCATTCGAATAACGTACTTGCATCCCTCACAACGCTTTGACGCCAAAACTTGAGGCAGGAGCTCAGCGCATTAGTAGTGCACGCCAGGATCTGTGTGAGGGGTGCCCCGGGTAACCGGCATTTCTATCGCAACTCTCGTTAGGGCCAACGAAGAATTAATGTCAGATAAAGCCGCTTGTGACGAGTTAGGGGTCATTACCAGACAGTTCCTGTGTTGGCGAGATGAGGTTGAAGTGTTGGGCAAAGATGCTTTTCCAGGCAAAGGTTAGTCACGCAACGATGAAGTAGCCGCATTAAAACGTGGGCTGGCGCACGTAAAGAATGAGCGTAACATTCTAAAGGAAGCGGTAGCGTACTTCGCCAGGGACCCGAAGAGAAGTACAGGTGTATTGATCGCAATCGCGATTAATATTCGATTCTACTGATGTTGTCGTTTGCTGGGTATTTTTCGATTTCGTTGTATTAAGATTTCAGTTCCGTTGCCGCTATCAATACGGGGCACGCACTCTTGGTTCTCCATTAATTCGGTTGAAACGACGGAAACTGACTTGAGCTGGGCGACAACGCATAATTATCGACATAAATGCAATTGCGATAATCAAAACGGGGCTGCCCTAGCCATTAGTTTGATACTCATGGCGGTACTCACCATTCTGGGTCTCCAGAGTATGCGAGGCGCGAGACACGTTGAAATTCTAGCCCACAATTCTCAGCAAAAGCTAGTCGCGTTTGAGGCAGCTGAGTCTGCATTGCTGGAGGTTCATTCATTGAATCTAGTGAAAGATTCCATTGACATGATTGCTACGGAATTGTTAAGCGAACCTGATCCAGTCGAACAGTCAATCGTGTCATCAAATGTTTCATCCGAACTAGATCAATTCAATGCGCTTGGAAAGTCAATAGACGTTACTGTTACCAGCAGTATTCAATACTGCGGAGAATCGACTCCGATTAACACAGATCTAAACGCCGATGAATCTCAACCAAAAAAAGTAGGTTTGCTATTTGATTTAAGAGCTTCCGCCGACATTGAAAACAGCGGAGCGCGTTCTCTTAATGTGATGCGTACCAAATTGAATGGCCTGAGTACAGGGCGGCAGGGAAAATGTACATTGCCTCATTAACGGTTTATTGACCAAAGAAAAAGTAAGCATATACCTAACTTTGCGGGCTCATTTGGTGTTGTAAGCACCATCCTATCTAAATATGATAATGAAGAATACAATGGTGTGCGGGGAAATTTTAAAAAAGATTCAAGCAAGGCGCAAGTGCTGCGTGGCAATGGTAGGTGCGCTATTGTCAAGTTTGTCGGTTTGTGCAAACGCTGACGATATAGATGTCTATAACGCCACTATTGAGAATCAATTAAAGCCAAATGTGATGTTTGTACTAGACTACTCGGTCAGCATGCTCGAAGATGTCAACAATAATTTGATTGCTGAAGATCAAGTAGAAGTTACAGAATCAAAACTGGATATACTGCGCAATGCTGTCTCCGCTGTAGTCCAATCCAATAAAACCAAAATTAATGCGGGTATCGCATCAATATACGCAACACATGCGAGTGGTGTTCTCTGGCCAGCCACTGATTTGGAAGTTGACGCAAACACCATTGACGCCGATATTCCGATAGGAACCAAAGATGCAGGGGAAATCATAGAATCGCTGCTGCACAGCAGGCAATACCAAAATAGTGAAGGCGCTACATCAACTGTTAATGCCTTAGCCGAAGCGGCCGCCTATTTTCGAGGAGATCCAGTGACACTCGGTGATGCTGATCCTAGAGTTCCAATTTATTTTACTCCTAGTAAATGGGACGCAAGTAACGAGATTTATACAGACGGTAGTTCGAAAACACCCATACCTAGTAGCTATGTTCCGACTGATGCTTATCAATATGGTACGAGTACTGGGCGAGATAGTTTCGCATGGTGTACTGATTGGGACGGAGGGGCGCAAGGCTGTGACGGCAAGGTTACTTTTGGATGTATTGATAATCCTGAACTTAACTGGACTCATACGTACGTTGACGATTCTGGCGTAACTCAAACCAGTTCCGGTTATTCTCCAGCTTATACACAGTGCTCTTACGAACACCCGGACCGTTGGTTAGGCGCAAACTATAACTCCCCTGTCAAAAATTGCCAGGCAAATTTCATCGTTCTGATATCTGATGGAGAACCTACTTCGCGTCATAACAACAGTGCATTGTCTGCTGCAGTAGATGGTGCTGGAAATTGTGAAGATTTAAGCAGCAGCATTTTTGGTGAAGCACCAGGCGCTAAAACGTCTGGGAATTGTGGACCTGAAATTGTACGAAAACTTGCTAATACTGATGTGGTTTCGGATATTCCCGGTAGCACAGTGAATACCTATACGATCGGGTTTTCGCTTGAAGGGCCGGGTAAAGACTATTTGAAATTAATTGCGTCCGCTGGCAATGGCGGGTTCTACGAAGCCACCAGACCTGAGGAGCTTGTAGATGCGCTGAACAGTGTTCTTGATAGCATCTTATCCGGTAGCGAGAACTTTTCCGAACTTGTTCTGGATGTTGATCGTGCGAGCTTCTCTCATGACGATCGGACTTACATGCCAATGTTTACGCCTAGTGGTAAGGCTGGTTGGGCGGGAAATCTCAAAGGATACTACATCAACAGTACAGGATTAGTTGATACAAACGGGCTCCCGGCAACATACGATGATGGGACTGGAATCAAATTACGCGCGGACGCACAAAGTTTTTGGTCACCTTACCCGGACGGTAATAATGTTAGTGATGGTGGTGCATCAGGTAATATCACCAGCGGCACAGCATCTAGAAACCTTTATACATTTTTAGGTGATGAAAGCTCAATTAGTGCATCTGGCGTACCGTTGACCAGTAATGTTGACCATGAGCTACGCAGCAGTAACTCTCTGATTGATGGACCTGCTATGGGATTGCCGGATGGCTCACCTGTTAGAGACGCTGCGTTGGATTGGATACAGAACGCCCCAATGGGTGACGCATTGCACAGTAAGCCAGTTATTGTGAATTATCCGAATAGAAGGGTTGTTTTCGTCATGACCAACCAGGGCTTTATCCATGCGATTGATGCCACACGACCCGCTGATATATCATCAGGGGATCACGGTGGGGGACAAGAACTATACGCTTTTATGCCGAAAGAATTATTATCAAATTTACCGGAATTATCTAATGATACTGATGGTGACGGCCATATTTACGGTCTGGATGGTGGTATTACCCTATGGCATAACGATGGCAATAACGACGGAATTGTCAATCAAGCGGATACTGTCAAACTGGTGTTTGGCATGCGACGCGGCGGAACTAACTACTATGCCCTGGATGTAACATCACCAACCGTACCAAAACTAGCTTGGCAAATATCTGGTGGCAAAGCGCCATTTGAGAAATTAGCTCAAACTTGGTCGCGTCCAAGTTTAGTTTCTGTAAATGATGCTGGGGCAACCAGTCGTGTATTGCTATTTTCAGGTGGCTACGACGCAGCAGCACTAGACGGTAAATCAATCGCAATACCTTCGAGTGGGAATGCAATCTACATGGTTGACGAAGATGGTCAATATATTTGGTCAACAAGCGAAACGAATCACAATAAATTTGTTTACTCTATACCCTCAGATCTAACCGCCATAGACACTGATCGAGACGGCCTTGCCGACAGGATTTATGTAGGGGACCACTCAGGACAGGTCTGGCGAGTTGATTTCGACGATATTCGAAATGGCGCAGATTTCCAAACGACATTATTGGCAGATATTGGGCAAAACCGACAGCCAATTTTCTATGCGCCGAGTATATCGCTAAATCGTTCCGGTGGAAAAAAATACTTTTCAATTGCTTTTGGAACAGGTGATCGAACCGATCCTCTAAATTATGATTCGACAAATGCTATTTACATGCTGCGTGACGAGGAGATAGAAAAAGGTCCACCACAATCGGTCGTAAGTGTTATCACTGAAAAAGATCTTTATAACGCGACGAACAATGATATATCTTCATCCAACAGCACCACGCAGTCAGCGGCTAGGGACCAACTAAACGCTAAGCGAGGCTGGTTCGTCAACTTGGAAAAAGCAGAAAAAGTGTTGGCGAGCGTTAGAACCTACGAAGGCACATTACTCGCGACAAGTTACCAACCGAGTCGCTCATCAGCGACAAATTCATGTGAATTCACGTCCACAAATAGCCTCTATTCTATGAGTATTGTTGACGCCACTCCAGTTTCACTGATTCAGGATGCTTCTGATTCTGAAGTAGCGCGGGTCGATAGTAAAAGCAGGAAGACTAAAATAGGCAGCAATGGTATTTCAGCCTCACCTCAAATAGTTTTTATGAATGATACTAAAACACCACATGTTTTAGTTGGTAATGATCTTCTTGGAGCTCTAGAGCAGCGTTTACACACAGTTTTTTGGCATTCAAAATAACGGTTGCGTTGAAATTGTGTTCCCAAAACACAAATTTCAATAATGAGTGCCGACAATACTCTGTACTTTAGCGTCTACACGTTGCGACATCGGATGAATTGGCATCGCTTTGATTCCCTGTGAAAGCAGTTTGCTCCTCCTAACCGAATTGCCCGCTTACATCTTACACAACGCCTTGACGCCAAAACCTGCGTCAGGAGCCTGGTGCTTTAGTAGTACACGCTTGGATCTGTGTGAGTGGTGCCAGGTAACCGGTATTCCTATCGCGACCTCGTAAAATAGTGGCTTAAACGTTGTTTCGCCGTTCGAAGTATTCGGTACTGTATGGGTGAAATAGATATTCTTACGCGTAGTTCAATTCAGACAGTTCTAACATTATTTTGCGATAGTAATCTGTTAAAAGTATCGTGGATGTTCGTTATTAGCTGTGTAGTGAATACGTCAGCTCAAATAGTGTTTGTGGTTTTTTGGCATTTGTGTTTTGGTGGTTGAGTATGAAAAAGCACAAAGATACGGGTTGAATTTTAATAATTGGAAATAAGGACATATCAATGTATATAAAGAAAACATCAATAATTATTATATCTATTTTGTTCGGCACCGGTTGCGCAACACCCTTGAAACGTCAATATAGCAAACCAGTTGAGGAGCTACGGTGTAGTGATATAGGCAACATATCGTCCACAGAGGGAAAGAGCAAATATCAGATAGAATTTGTAAATTCGCTCGACCAGACTGTCAATATGTTTTGGATAAACTATGAAGGCGAGGAAGAGCTCAAACAAACCATGTTGCCGGGTGACAGTTGGGGCGTTGATACTTATGTAACCCATCCTTGGGTTGTTCGAAATAATTCTGGCAAATGCATAGCTTTTTATAATAGTAAGTCCAGAGTGTTTATTGAAATAAAATAGATCGTATTCATCTGTCCGGGTAAACTACATGTTCAGGGCGTTGGGGTCTAACTGACAACCGCGCGGGTTGCGGGCACACCGCCTTGCTTGATAACATGCATCGTTCCCGATCGAGCATCCTTGAAAACACTACGCAGGTTCGGTTGCAACCTGATTCCTGTTCGCCGTCAAACGTTGGTCTACGGTTCGAACAATGTCATCAACCACAGAGTTCTGCATATTAAATTCGCGTGCTATCGTCTGTACTAGCCGATCCACCCTTTCAATGTTCAGCGCACCTGCATCTATCGCTCTGGCAGCGGATGATGGTTTCGCCAGATTTTCTGCAGCCTGTGCGTATTTATCGAAAGGTACGGCATCGTCTTTTGCACCACCAAGCTTTTCTACCAGACTGTCTACAAAGGAATATATTTCTGCTGATGCTTTTTTGTCTGTATGAACTGCTTCACGTATAGGCCTAATGCTACTCTTACCAATGCAGCGATAGTTGCCTGTTAATAGCATCGACCATTTGGCCATTGGTACAAACAAACTGTCATGCGCCTTAAGCTTGACTGGTACATCCTGTCCATCGAGCTGTAGACCGGCTATATCGCTGGCTAGTTGATCAAGCACTGCTTGATGAGCAGCGTGTTCAAACCGAGCAGCTTTAAAATTTGTTGGCAGTCCTACATGGAGTACGTTTAGTTTCTCTTCAGGTGGCCTGAAAGCCTGTGGATCCGGGCTACAAAGTGACACGTTATCGGGATTGAATACGTCCCAAACAGAGGCATCACGATAGCAGGCAGTTAGATCCATGTTTTTGAGTGTTTCGATTCTTTTGAGAAAAGCAAGAGGCGGCATATTCATAATTGAAAGACAGGGTAATGCTGAAGCCCCCAGTTTCTTCAACAAAGCTTTCACTTCAGGTGCTGCGTATTGTGGTTCCTGCATAGCAAAGGCAACCAGGCTGTAGCGATCAAGGTTTACCTTTGCAGGCACTACCGCATCGAGCGTGCCTGGCAGATCACCTGACTTTATGTTTCGGTGTACATCTTCATTACGCAGTTTTATGCGAACAACGCTACCTTCGTTGTTGAACAAATTAGCTTCTTCGGGGAGGCAAACCAGAGTGACATTGTGCCCAGCCATTAGAAGTTTGGTTGAGAGTAGAGAGCCGTAAGATGCACCCAGAATAAGAATATCCATGAAATTGTCTCGCTGCCGTGTCGGTTGAATTGCCGAAATTCCATCGTATCGCAGAAATTAGTAAATTTCACTATGTTTATTTTACAAATATGAGCACGGTAAGCGGTTGATCTTCGTCCAATGTAGGTAGTTGCTTAGTTGGGTAGCGGCTATTGCCCCTGGCAGTAGGGTTAGTTCGACGCTTAACGCTGTACAGCATCCTGCTACGACAATTACAGGTAAGCTGAGTTGAGATGGTAGTCTTGTTCGCACAGAAACCTGGCGCGACCGAATGTTGCATATGTCGCTTTTGTAAATTGTATAAGATGTAAATTAGTATTCGAGCTTGGAAGATGATAATGAAAGCAATCAATTTGCAAGAGAAGCTGTCGCTATTCGAAACGCATTGGGATCCACATGTAGTCGCTGATTAGAATAATAATGAAGTCATGGTCGTGAAGTTCATCGGTGAGTTCCCCTTCCACAAACACGATACAACGGATGATTTCTTCTATGTGCTCGAAGGAGAAATGTTGATGGATATTGAAGGTGAAGAGCCAAGAAAAATTAAAGCTGGCGAACTATTCGTGGTTCCTAAGGGGGTGGTACATCGACCACGAGCCGAAGCAGAAGTAAAAGTTCTTCTAATAGAACCAAAAGGTGAGCCGAATTCCGGAGATGCTAACCGGGAGGCCGCGGCTAAAAAACGTATTTGACCACAGTGCTCAGGAATATTCCTGGAAGAAGGATGATTATCCTGATCGCTTCTAATCAATAGAAATACATTGCTTGTATAAAATGATGTCTACTAGCATTGGTTTGCGAATGAGTCATTCATGAATTTGGACGCGGGCTACGTCGCAGAAGGGTAATCTTACCGATCTCATTAGATCAATGACTGGTAGAGTTGAATCTTAAGATAAAGGAGAGCTGTCCATGATAAATACAATGCGTATTGCGATGCGAGTAGCTGGTGAAAGTACGCAGGCAGATCAGATTCGGAACCAGTTGATCTGTTTTTTTGCTCTGCTACCAGCCTTGCTGTTTAGCGGTCATGCACAAGCTGTCGAGCCACCTGCCAATATTCGTCTCGAACAAAACGTGCTTATGTGGGACGCTGTTGATAGCGTTTCGAAGTTCGATATCTATCTTTTAACTAATCTGGGACCGAACGCCAACGGCGATTACGTCGCCACAGTTGTTGATGCCAATGAGTACACACTGAGCTCGCCTGGTATCTATACGGTTGTAAGTGCAACAGACAATGGTGAATACTCAACACTTGACTCCTCTGGTCGCGCAGTATTTGACGTCGACAATAACGAATCAGAAACCGTCGCTGATAATCCTGTATCCGAAATTCGAACACAACGTTGCGTAAACGCAGTTGCTGGTGAAACGTGTACTGCTCAATGTCGTACGCAGGCCGGCTACTCTGCAACTGGTGGTGCGTGTCGGGCGGATACTGGTACGGTCATACATCACAGAGCACTGCAGGCTGCATTTCAATGCATTGTACAGAACGATACTTCCTTTGTAGAAGCGGATATTTATTGTCGACGGCCGTAAACTGAATATAAATGAGCAGGTTGTTTGCGGTACAGTTAAGCTGATTAGCTTTTCTCGTAGTGATGCATTTCGTGCTTGCCGGTATCGCGCATCTGATCAATCGTTTCGGTTACGTCGCGAATGGCATCACTGAGTTCATCTGCAATGGCTTGTCTGTCGGCATTGAATTCCAGAGAGGCAACCAGTGTGTTCAATCGTTCTTTTGCACGCCACGCACTGTGCTTCGCCCATTCGGCATACAAGCATTCTGGATCATCAACAAGGGTAAGATCTTTGTGCCTGTGTTGATCGTCGAGTGTGGTGTTGGTTGAAACATATCCGTTGACCATACTGATTCGTTCGCCTGGAGAATTCAGTGGTGCTCCCCGGTGGACTACCATGTTGCCATGCAACGCAATGGTGTAGCCGGGCCCATGAAAGGGTGGTGTTTCTACACGATTGCGTGGCGGTGTTTTTCCTTGTTTTGCAAGCTCTGCCATTTCTGCTTTGGTGCCGACAAAATATTCAAATTGTCCGCCATCGAGCCTGGTTGGGTCGGTCACCATCATGACAAAGTCCAGTGGCAAGGTATCGTGATGCCATTTATCAACCGCTTTAGATAAATCGTCGGGTGAAAAATTCATGTGCCCTAAATGCAATGGCATTGTGTGCGGTGCAACATCACTTTCATAAATATCGCACATTAGCTGAGTTAGGGACGGATCAATACAAAGATCGCGCAGGAAACGTGACCGGTAACATCCGCCTCTAACCATATTCTCAATGCGTTCACACGAAATAGCGTGTGCGCGTAATGCTCGAGCAGTTTCCAGTAAAACCTGCGCTCCTTTATCCGATAGCACCCTGAACGGAGAAGACACCGCAACCGGGGATGCTTTGGTTTTTATTTCTTCGGCTGAGTAACCAAACTCTTCAAGGTAACGGATGCTTTCGGGCATTTCCAGAGCGAGGTGTTTTGCCGGGTCGAACACCGGTTCATCCGGGAACCATGAATACCCATTGGGCTGCGATTCTGGGAACGGTACGGCTTCTACGCTCATTTCAGATCTCCCTCTTGTGCGTCACACTTCTAGGTTTAAGACAACGCGTTGGCCCGATTTCGGTGCCATGGATTTCTGTATTGTATTGACCCTTTGAGTGGCAAACAAGTCGAATCGATCAGCATGACATGAAGCCCAGTTGCTTCGATCAATATTTTCAGAAAATAACATACAAACTAAGCAGGCAACTTCGCACATACTTTCTCGTATGGATATGGTTGATCAATCTCTCCTGTTAAAGTGTATATCTCTATAAGATTGTCAAAGGCTTCCTTTGTTATTTCGGCATGTGCAGACCAGCAACCCAATTTCTGGTAACTGTCTATACAGTTAACAAGGGCGTTCCGATTTGTGTCTTTGAAATAGGGAAGAATCATATTGGTAATTTCATCAGCCGATTGTGAGTTTATAAAAGCGCGCGCTTTCTGATAGGCACGAGTAAACGCCTTTGCTTCATCGGAGGCTAACCATTCTCTTGTTGATGCGAGACTGGAAAACGCATTTGGTCCAATTAGAGTTCCACATTGCGCGACGATATGGCCTGCGCCATCGGATTCCAATTGTTGTGGGTAGGGGCCTTGTTGTTGTACATATGTTCCCTGACCAGAGCGAAAAGCGTCGTCTATTGCATCTGCGCCTCCCGGTGTCACTATGTTTATCTTGTCGTAGTCAATTCCAGCAACCTGACAGGCACGACGAAACATAACGTTTGGCTGGCCGGCTTTGAATACAATTACCTCACTGCCTTCCAGATTTTTCCAATTAAAATTTTCATCCGGCTCATGCGCAGTAATATAGAACCCATCCATTTCGTTCACTTGAGCAAAGTGTACTGCTTGCGGCTCCTCGCCCTTTTTAAGTGAGCTGAATCCCTGGCTGGGTGCAGATTGTATGACATCTGCTTTTCCCTCCAGCAGTGCCTTAATCGCCGATTCTCCAGGTGGTGCAACCGACCAAGTAAATTCCAGACCCTCATCGGCAAGGAAGTCCCCGGCCATCGTCACTATAAGTGGCGAATAAAAAGCGGAGAACAGGGTGAATTGGATATTGATATTTGGCATGTGTTGCTCTCAGATATTGTCACAACATTAATCTATGGGTAAAACCACTATACCAGCTCGAATATCAAACGCCTAAATCGCGTATCCGCTGTCGATAATAAGGTAGCTGAGGTATAGAATGTAATTTGGCCATGGTGTCCCGTCCGAACGGGGTGACAACTAAAAGGGATAAAATAGGAGCGAAGATGTTGCTATGTCATATGATGCTCACGAACTAATAAATCTGAAGTGTTATTCTATCGATAGCGACGGGGTTGAAAGACAGGCATTAGTCCAGCAGGCACGAGCAGATCTCGCTCAGGACGGTTGTGCGGTAATTAAGGGTTTCCTGTCTGAAAAGGGAATTCAGGCTTTGAAAGCTGAAGCAGATAGTGTTTCATTGAATGGTCATCGGACATTTAGTCAGACCAACCCGTACTTCACAAACGATGACCCCTCGCTGCCAGTCGACGATCCGCGCAGAGCATTTTTTAAGCGATCGAACAACTTCATCGCTGCAGATAATTTTCATGAGTCAGGTGCACTGCGAACCATTCATAATTTTCCATCCTTTGATCCGTTTATTCAAGATTGTTTGCAGGAAGAAAAATTTTATCGCTATGCAGATCCCTTGGCCGACGTCATTATCAATATGGCAGATGCTGGAAATGGATTTCCATGGCATTTTGATACTAACAACTTTACAGTGACGCTGGCTATTCAGAACGCAGAGACAGGTGGCGAGTTTGAATACGCTCCAAATATACGTGTTAGTGGGGAAAACTTCTCTGAAGTGCGCAAAGTGCTAAACGATGAATCGGATAAAGTCGTTCAGTTGGAGCTGGAGCCAGGGGATTTACAACTGTTTCGCGGGCGATATTCACTTCACCGGGTTGCGCCACTGTCGGGTGTTACCCCAAGATACGTTGCCATATTCTCCTATGTTGAACAGCCAGATATGGTAGCGACTCCCGAGCGTTGTAAGCAGTTGTATGGGCGAGCATTGCCGATTCATTACGAGCGAGCGGGGCTTCGAGCAGATAATTATATCGATTAGCCAATCATGAGATTAATAGCGTACTTTGAAGACAGTCCGAAGATGATGGATCACCGGGCCAGGTATGAAGCAGATCATCTGCAATATTTGAAAGACAATCTCAATGAAATTCCGATAGCCGGTGGGTTAAGACCGGAACCGGATGGGGTGTTTGTCGGCGGTCTGTGGGTAATGGAGGTCGCGTCATTTGATCGGGCTGAAGAACTGATAAAGAATGACCCCTACTACGCACCTGAACTTAGAAGCTACAAGCTGCTTGTTTGGGGAAAAGCGCATGAAGGTGACGTGATTCTTTGAGCAGACGTGATTCTTTGAGCAATGGAGAAGTCAACCGTGTTAGGTAAGGAATCGTTAATGGCGTTTATTGCCACTGCTAATCCGGAAGCGTGTCGGCGTTTCTATGCAAACACTCTTGAGCTAACCAATACCGAAGACTCTCCTTTCGCATTGGAGTTTTCTGTCAATGGCACCAAAATCCGAATTCAAAAAGTAGAAACCTTATCCTTCGTGCCGTACACCGTACTCGGCTGGCAGGTTGAGAACATTGCCGAGACGGTTCGCTACCTTACGGGCAGAGGGGTGAGCTTTCTGCAGTTTGAGAGTATGCCTCAGGACGAGTTGGGCATCTGGACCAGTCCGGGCAACGCTCAAGTGGCCTGGTTCAAAGACCCGGACGGTAATACGCTGTCTCTTACCCAGCGTTCATAGTCGCGGAAAACAAAAATACGCTGTCGTTGGGGGTACTTGGTTCTCGGGATTGATGCTATTTAGCGCTGTTTTTCGGCCCCAGTCTTGCAGGTTGGTCTTCTCGATCCACTGCGCGACTATCCATGAAGGCGTTCTCTTCCACAGACAAATCAATCTATGCCTCGGCGCTTCGCGTCTGGATTCAATTGATGGTGCTTGCAGGTTCGATGTTCATCAGCGCCTGCCATGTTACTCCGTCGGTTACCAAGATTGTGGTAGCTGAACCTGCTAGACATTCGGATATTGAATCCGATTCAGCCCTTAGTTCAGCAACCGAAACTGCAGTAGCGCACAAAGCTGCTCTTCCTGCAAATGTAAAGCCCTTGTCGCAATATGAATGCGCAGAACAATTGCCGCTGGCGCATCGTGTCGGACAACTCATGTTTCCTTTGATGACTCAATCCGAGTTTGCGCAGGCTAATGAGCTTGCATCAGCAGGTAAGCTTGGTGGTGTGGTTGTACTCGGTTCACCCGATGCTTCTATTCGTGAGGATATCGCTCGGTTCCAAAGACGTTCCTTATTTGGCGCTGCCATTATTGCTGTCGATGAAGAAGGTGGTCGAGTGCAACGATTATCAAAACTCACATCATCAATGCCAAGTGCAAGAAAGATAGCGCGTTCGCTGAGTCCTGATGAGGCGCGTGAACTAGCGGCACGTCATGCACGTGCCATCGGTGAACTCGGATTCACCATGAACCTGGCTCCGGTGGCTGATCTGGATTATAGCCGCGCCATTGGTGATCGCTCTTTTGGTAAAGACGCTATGCTGGTGTCTGACTATGCACTGGCAACGGCAGATGGGATTATCGACGCTGGTTTGGTACCGGTGTTAAAACACTTTCCCGGTCACGGCAGGGGTAGTGACAGTCATTTCGGATTGCCGGTTATCCCGGCTGTGCAGGTGTTGCAGAACAAAGATCTCATTCCGTTTATAAAGGCAACGGAACGAAACGATATACCAATCATGGTCGGACACCTTGTTGTCGAAGGATTAACAGATGGGAAACCTGCGTCCATATCGAGTGCTGCGGTCGATGGGCTGCTTCGCCGTGAGCTTGGGTTCGATGGTTTGGTGATTACTGATGCATTTAACATGGATGCTATAGCTGCGTCTTTAAGCGATAGCGAAGCTGCTGAACTCTCGATTGCGGCGGGCGTGGATTTAATCATGCTCAGTTCGGTCGCTGACGTCACATCGGTGGTGGACCACATCGTTAATGCAGTAGCCGACGGGCGAATTTCAAAAAGCGCTATTACAGAGTCATTTCTGCGGGTTATGGACACCCGTAATATTGATGTTTGTGGGTTAACCAGTAGATCAAGTTAAGTAGCATGGGGCTTGTAATCGTTTAAACTACCGATATCCAGTCAGATTTCTATATCGGGAGTGTGCGCATGCTGGCAACACAATTATTTGAAGTGGGTGATATTCGTACCGTAGATGTTGCGAAGCCTGCTCCTCAGTCTGGTGATATTGTTGTCAAAGTAGAGGCTGCCGGTATTTGTGGTACCGACCGACACCTTTATAAAGGTGAATTTCCTTCCGTTGCTGGCACAACGCTTGGGCACGAGTTCTCAGGTATCGTTGTTGATGCCGGTACATCTGAAATACCTGTTGGTACAAGAGTGACTTGCGACCCGAATACCTGGTGTGGCGCTTGTGATCAATGCCAGCGTGGTCGTGTTAATTTGTGCATAAACAATGTTGCAACGGGTATTGGCAGAGACGGTGGCTTTGCCGAGTATTGCGCGTTTCCGGCACATAAAGCACATGTGCTGCCAGATAATCTTAATCCCCTACACGGTGCCTTTTGCGAACCACTGGCATGCACTATTCACGGTATGGATATCGGTGCCGCAAGTTCGGGTGAGCGTGTATTGGTTATTGGCGGTGGTGTCATTGGGCTTATGGCTGTTCAACTGGCAAAGCTTGCTGGTAGTGAGGTGATGCTTCTGACGCGTAACAAGAAAAAGCAACAGCTCGGTCAGTCTCTGGGTGCTCATCTGGTTGCCGGTACCGAGCATGAGGTAAAACAGCAATGGGCTGATGGTGCAGATCTGGTTGTGGAGTGTGCTGGTGTAGACGCAACAGTGGCCATGGCACCACAACTGACTCGTACTGGTGGTCGTGTGGTTGTGTTGGGCGTTTTACCCGATGGGGTCAAGGTGTCTATTGAGCCTTTTGATTTACTGTTTCGAGAAATTCAAGTCCATTTTAGTTTTCTCAATCCTTTCACTCATGCTCGAGCATCGCAGATGATCGCTGACGGTGTTGTCGATGTTGCGCCATTGATTACGCGCACCATATCTTTAAAGGAAGCACCTGATGCAATCTCGAACCCGGCACCCGATGGAGAGGTGCGGGCGATTGTAGTTCCCGAGAGTTAGCCAACGCCGTGTAAAGGCGTTGGCTAAGACGTTAAACGTTTTGCCATTTACCGGATTTTCCCGATTTGTAAATGGCATCAATAACGCGTTGGTTTAAAATAGACTCTTCCAGAGAGAACAGCGCCTGCTTCTTTCCAGCGGCCGCTTTTGCGAAGGCTTCAATCTCGAGCACATATTGGTTAAGACCCGTATAGCGATACGTTCTTGTTTCACTGTGCCCTGCGTTATGCACTCTGACTTCATCACCTTCATACAGGTTGGAGTTAAACGGTGCTGACAGTTCGATGAACCCTTTATCGCCATGGAATACCATGGTTTGACGATTACCCATTTGCGTTGAAACATAGAACGTCATATTGAACCCCGGGAATTCTGCCAGAACATTTGCATAGCGATCCGTTTTCATTTTCGGGTCGAACTCCACACTTGCCTGAACTCGTTTAGGCTCCAGCCCTGTTGCAAAGCGCGCGGTAACTGTTGGATAAACCCCGATGTCTGGTAATGCACCACCACCGAGCTCAGGTTGGTTGCGCATATTCTTCGGGTCGGTATTGAAGTAGGTAAACGAGGCATCGATATGACGCAAAGTACCAATGGTGCCCTTTGCCAGTAAATCGCGCACTTTCATCCATTGCGGGTGATAAGTCACCATAAAGGCTTCTGACACGATAACGTTGTTCTTGTCACGGGCTTTTATGATTTTGTTGATGTCGCTGGATTTTAACGATATGGGCTTTTCACACAGCACATGTTTGCCTGCATTGGCAGCTTTTATACTCCATTCCACATGATGTGATGTGGGCAGAGGGATATACACCGCATCGATCTCATCAGACGCCAGCATGTCTTCGTACGAACCGAAAACCAGTGGAGCGCCAAAGCGCTCAGCCATCTTTTTTGCATTACTGGCTTTTCGCGAGGCGATGCCGGTCAGGCTTGCATTGCTGGCAGATTGTATTGCCGGTATCAGATGTTCCTGAGCGATTTTTGCTGTGGATAAAATGCCGAACCTTAACATGCGCTTCTCTAAATCAGTAAATGGGTGTTCGTTATTGTAGCCGAATAAAGCGGCGTTTTTCATTCGTAATTCGTCGGTGGTAACGATTTGATTGGTGCGTGCTTTCAACGCATATGAAGTAGTCACTGTGAAGCTAAAATAATTTGGAGCAAAGTCTAGCTCAGTACTTCATACACCCAATAGTGTGCATCACCATCATCCCGATAGGGTGCATTCATGTAGTGTGATTTAAGTGTTAACAAGCCTTCTTCTTGCATCTGATCACTGACAGCCTGGAAGTTAGTTTCCTTGTAATAGGGGACTCGCGTGCTGATAACCATTATTCCACCGGAAGTCGTCAACGCCGCCAGTTGGTACAAGGATTCGGGATGTATATGGCCCATGGTGAACACGCCTACGCACACGGCGGCATCATAAGCCTTGTACAGATTGTCCTGAATGGGTTGATGAATATCGATTCCGCTAATTAGGTTTCGATAAACCCCGCTTTCCTCTGCTTTTTGGATCATCTCGGGCGATAGGTCAATGCCATCGATACTGCGATAACCCAATTGATGAATGTGTTTTCCAGCCAGACCGGTTCCGCAGCCAACATCAACAATGTTTATCTGCTCCATGTTGGCTATATGGTCTTGCTGATTTTCTGATACATGTTTGTGCAGGAGTTCAGCAATATAGGCAATGCCAAAATAATTATCGGTTACGTCTTTGTCGTAGGTTTCAGACCATTTCTTATAATATTCAATCATGGTATCAGGACGACCATCAAGTTGAAGTGCGTCGTGAATATGGTTGTGGGGTTTAATTTTCTTATCCATGGTGTCAGTCTATTTTGGCAAACAGGATGATTGTGCGATACTGGAAAGCGACTGCCTGTTCGTCGGTTTTTGCTTAATACATTCTGCTGGAAAAAGACTTCAACTATTGATAGCCGATATTACATGAGTGTTCAGCTTATGACATCGTTACAACACTTAAAGTCAAATACAGGAACCATTTGCGCCAACTAGCCACCATAATTGCCTGTATCTCTGTGAGCGCAGTGTTGGGAACCATTCACGCGTTTTCGCTGTTTGTACCTGAATGGGAATCCTTCAGCAATGCGAATCGTGCGAACGTGAGCTTAATCTATTCCTTGGCCTTGGTTGCACTTACAGTGGCAGTGCTGTTCGGACACAGAATATATGCAAGAGTATCGCCTCACATTGTATTTATTATTGTTGGTTTTGTAGCGTGTGCCGGTCTGCTAATCGCTGCGCTAAGTACGACGCTTATGTCACTGTATATAAGCTACGGTATTTTGTTTGGTGGTGCAAATGGCGTCGGTTACGGTTATACATTGCAATTAGCCGGTCAAGTCACCTCCACCAGGCGTGGATTGGCCATGGTTTTGGTAACGGCCTTCTACGCGCTTGGTGCCACGATATCTCCGTTACTATTCGCACTATTAATAGAGCAGGGCGGAAACTCACTAGCGCTTAAACTTATCGCATTTGTTGTGTTGGCAGTCGCTCTGTTGGCTGCATTGCTGGTTTTTTTCTCAAAGGCAAAGTATCAGGGTGAATCGGCTGCACAGATTGGTGCGTTATCGGTTGAAATGCGTCGGACAAGAGTGCTGTTCTGGATTGGCTATGGTTGTGCCGTTACGGCCGGTCTCATGGTTATTGGTCATGCCTTTGGCATCGCGACCTGGATGCAGTTTGAATCCGAGTCTGCAACTTTGGCTTCCATTACTGTTGCATTGGGGAACATGTTGGGTGGTTACACGGCGGCTTACTATGTGAGTCGCCTGTCTACTCAGTTCATATTACGGTACTTACCGATTGTGTCCATCTTCGGGATAGCCTTGTTGATGCTGCAGTTGGGGCCTGCAAAGTTAAGCTTGTTGTCAGGTCTTAGCATTATCGGTTTTTCATATGGAGCTGCTATCGCAGTTTATCCGGTGGCAGTAGCAAACACATTCGGGGTATTGTCCTCTGCGCGTATTTATGGTCAGGTATTCACAGCGTGGGGGCTTGCTGGTTTGCTGGGGCCATGGGTCAGTGGCTGGTTATATGATCAATACGGCTCCTACACCACAGCCCTTTTGCTTGCAGCGTTGCTCAGCATGGTTTCCAGTTTAGTCGTACGACGTTGTGTTATAGATATTCATGACAAATCCAAAACAAATCCATAAATCTGCAAGCCTTAATTATTCAACCGAATAAGGTATCCGGGTATGAGTAAATTCAACATAAGAGCGGCAACCTCATCCGACAGTCGAGGGCTATCGTTGTTGTTAAACGAAATAATTGAAGTGGGTGGAACCACAGCAGCGGAAACACCGTTCAGCCCTGCCGAGTTTGAAACTGCGTATATCACCGGTGGTCACTGCGTTGCGTGTTTTGTGGCCGAAAGTGAAAGTGGTAGTGAGCTGTTGGGCTTTCAATCACTGTCAATAAAAGAGAAGTTGCAAGCAGGTTGGCTCGATATCGCAACTTTTGCGCGTGCAGAGCCCAAGGTAAAAGGTGTTGGTAGCGCTCTGTTTGATATGAGTAAAGCCTTCGCCATAGAAAATGATTATGATTTTATTAACGCCACCATTCGGGCTGACAATGTTCCGGGGCTTGGGTATTACGGTAAAATGGGTTTTCAGGATTATTCTGTTGCCAAGGCTGTCCCGTTGAAATCAGGGCTGCTTGTAGATCGAATATCCAGAAAATATGCCCTGAAAACATCTGATTAGTATTGGGTTTTGGCATTTCATTGATATAGTAGCTACTCCGGTTTTAGTAGTTACCCCGTTTTCAGTGGATACGCCGGTTTTAGTGGATACGCCGGTTTTAGAAGTGGAATAAAGTCAGTGTTAACATTCCACTGTGGAAAGAGCGTAGATAAAGATGAATAGCACCGATTCAAATCCGTCCTCTGATGCATTCAATGCACAGGCAAAAGAACAACAACTAAAAAATGATTCGGAGCAATGGGATACCTCACAGCCCGAAGATGCCCGGCCTGACGATATTCCCATCATCGATTTGGATGAATATTTTTCAACCGGGTCCGAGGATGCGTTAAACGCTGCAGCTCAACAGCTGAAAGTGGCTTGTGAGGAAACCGGTTTTTTATCAATTACCGGGCATCATGTCACTGACTCGGTACTTGAAAATACGTTCGAGCAAGTTCGTCAATTTCATTCATTGCCGCTTGAAGAAAAAAACAAGATTCTTATGGACCGACCGGATTGGCCTGTTGGTGGCATGGGTTACCTGCCGCTGAAGAACAAAAAGCTGCCGGCGCGTGATACCGGAAATGTGAACGAAGCATTTATTGTTAAGTGTGACGATAAACTTACCATGGTGGATAATCAGTGGCCCGATGCGCAACAGCTACCTGGTTTTAGAGAAAGTGTTGAAGACTACGCGCAAAAAATGGAACAGCTGGGTAAGCGTATGCTGCCCATATACGCCCGGGCACTGGATATGCCCAGCGATTTTTTTAATCAGGCTTTTGAAGGCCCGCTTTTCCGCTTACGCATGACGCATTACCCATCGGTGGGTATGGATGCTGACAATGCTTTTGGTATTGCTCCGCATGTCGATACTTCGTTCATCACGATTCTTGCTCAAGACCAGCCAGGACTGACCATATTCAGCGAGCGACGCAAGGTTTGGGTGAAAGCGCCTGCGAAAAAGAATGCGTTTATTATCAACACGGGTGAGTTGTTGAAGCAATGGACAAACGATCGATTTCTTAGCACACGGCACTTTGCCAACAATAATACTGGTAGCCATTCCCGCTACTCAATCCCGTTTTTCTTCAACGCCAACCCAAACTATGTCATGACCTGCATTCCGACGTGTTGTGATGACGATAACCCGGCCAAATACCCTCCGATATCCTACTCGCAGAGTCAGGGCGTGGTGCAAGGAGAATAATTCTAATTGCCATCGCGCCAGCGATGCGCAAAGCGGATACAATACCCCGTAACCCGTTGAACGAACCCAGTACGTGATGAATACACAATCAGCATCTGAACTCGATTTAGGCTCCCTTGAAAAACTCAGTCGAGACCAACTGTGCGAACTTGATTGGAAGTCCTTGTCGTGCTTTACCGGTGAGCTATTGGATCTACACGCAGAAGGTGCCTTGGGCAATGAGGAGTTCGCTAAGTTACCCCGCAGACCGATTCTTTGTATTGACCAAATTGAGCTGTTGAATGAAGAGCGCATTGAAGCCTCGTTTACTTTTCCTGACAGTGCTGATGACTGGTCGTTTGCGAAGGACGAAGCGTTGGAAATGCTGTTTCAGGATCAGCTTGATCAGCTGGTTGGTTTTTGGGGAGCACGTAAAGCAGATGGCATTGGCAGAGCACTCTCATCGGGTGTTTGTCAGTTACATCAATCTCTGGATTTCGAACCGGGAAAGCGGCTGCGGTATGTAATGGAAAAACGCAAGTGGATGGAAGGCGATTCCGGTGGCGGTACCGCGGTATTCAATGGAAGAATTATTGACGATAATGATCAACCCATCCTTGAAACAAAGAACGTGATCGTCGGCATTCTCAACCCGCAAACCATCCGTGAACTGCGTGGAAAGTACGGTGGCACACAAGGTGTTGATGACAGTCATGCACACGACAAAGTATCGAATCTGTTAATCCCGATTTACGATACAGACCTGGGTCTCGGTGAAAAGCAAGATGATGTAATCAGCTCGAGAGAGGCAACCCAGAAAATCACACCAGAGCTATGGCCGCTGCGCTATCATTTTCGTGGTGACCCTGTAGTGCCCGGCAACTTTGGTACACACGGCATGATTTCTCTGATAAAAGATACTGCACGCGAGCACTTCGGATTAAAAAATCCGGTGTTCAAGTCGATGAAAAAGAAGTCGTTTTCCGGGATGATTTTCGAAGACCCGAAACAGATTCGATTCGAGTTGGTCGAGATCAGTATGCCAAATGCCAATGAAGTGAGTGTGAAAGAAGCTAACCTGTATCTGGAAGACTCAGAAGGCAACAAGCTGATTGAAGATCCTATTTACACGTTCAAGAACCTGACGGTAACCGACGCATAGATTCTAACGAATCAGATAACATCTTTCACCGCATCAGCGACCACTTTTCCCATAGCGTTTCGTGGCAATGCATCCACGAATATGACCTCTTTCGGGTGTTTGTATCGCGCTAACTGGCCTTCGAGTGAACCCAGAATGTCAGACTTGTTCAGGTTTTTGTTTGTGACCACAACAGCCACTGGAATTTCTCCCCAAATCGAATCGGCTTTGCCGACAACAGCGACTTCGACAACGCCATCGAGCATGGCGAGAATTCGCTCTATCTCGGTAGGGTAGATGTTTTCACCGCCTGAGATAATCACGTGTTTGATTCTGTCGGCGAACCAGTAGTATCCGTTTGCATCTCGTGTGGCCACATCACCTGTGCGAAACCAATCGTCTTGTATGCTATTCGATGTGAGTTCAGGGTCTTTCCAGTACTCGATTAAAACGTTATCGCCTTTAACCCAAATTTCGCCCGACTCACCATCAGAAACATCAATTCCATCTTTTACCAATCTGATGTTACACGCGGTTCCAGCCTGGCCAATGCTACCCACACTGTTCATGGCGTTTTTAATAGTTTGATAAATGGCAAACGGGCCTGTCTCGGTGGCACCGTAAATTTGTGGCATCGGTATACCCAAAGCGTGAATGGATTCGATAAGTGATACCGGGACATCGGTTGAACCAATTGACATCGCCTTTAACGATGACAGGTTCAGGTTATTCCACAAGGCGCTGTTCATGATGGCTTTTAGCACTGTAGGAACGGTAAGCGCGATGCTTGCTCGTTCAAGATCTTTACAGGCCTGATCGGGGTCGAAACGTTCATGTAATATGATTGTTGCTCCAGCAGATAGTGCCGGCGTGGCGAGAATGTTCAAGCCGCCAACATGGAACAGGGGCAGCATCACCAGCGCAACATCGTTCTCGTTCATGCCGTGCGCATCGATTGACATCGCCGCATTGCACGCAACGGCTTTTTGTGAGAGTACCGCACCCTTTGGTAGCCCGGTAGAGCCTGATGTATAAACCAGCAATAGTGGGTCAGAAAGCTTAGCCGTTACGCTTGCATCTCTTTGTAATGCTGATTTGTTTAAATCTGTCTGGTGGGTGTTGGTGCCGTTGGAGGGATAAATTGCGTCATTGGAAAAAACCGGAACATCTGTTAACGCTTGCGCTTGCTCGGCAAAGTGTTGATCGTGGTAGACAACGTTTGGTGTGCAATTGGCGACAATGGCCGCAACCTCCGGTTCGGCCAGACGCCAGTTCAACGGAACAAAAATAGCACCAAGTCTTGCGCAGGCAAATAGCAACACAAACACATCAGGATGATTTAATCCGTACCACGCTACTCTGTCGCCGTGTTTGATACTGGTTGCGCCGAACGTGTTGACGCACTCGTTTATTTTAGTTGCCAGCTGAGCGTAGGTGATGTTGTCATCGCCAAACTCAATGGCCATGGCATCGGGTGAGGTTATTGCTGCATCGGTAATCCAGCGATCAAGCGTCATCAGATTCGCCGGGGTTATACAAGGTAGCCTTACCCAGTTTGTCCAGACACAGTTCTGCTGTCCAAGGCAGCATGAGGGAGCCACAACGGCTGTCTCTGTATAAACGTTCAAGAGACAGGGAACGTAACATCGACTGACCACCGCATGTGCGAATGGCCAGCTGTGCCAATTCGTTTGCGTTCTCCATAACCGTGTATTGGGCAGCCCATGCTCGCATCAGGCTGTCGGAGCCTGGTTCGGGGCGCGCCTCGGAAATGGCCTGAAACCAGATAGACTTGGTTTGTTCTAACATGACGCGCATTTGCGCAACCGCAAGTTGTTTGGTTGGGTACATGCGTCTCTTAATCGGTGGAGTGCCGGGCAATTCGCCTCGTAAGTAGGCGATCGTAAAGTCATAACAGGCCTGCGCAATACCCATGTACGTTGGCGTTAGTGTCATGAACATATGTGGCCAGCGTACGGCAGCATCCGGGTAAACACCCAGCGGCATCAGTTGGGCTTCGTCTGGAACAAACACATCTTTGAAGAGCAAGGTACGGGAGATAGTGCCGCGCATACCCAGTGGATCCCATTCACCTTCTACGCTGACACCATCGGCATCGGCCGGCACGGCGAGGTACATGGTGTTGCGTCTTGAATGGGTGTCATCCGGTTTTTGCAAGGCTGTGCAAAGCGCGCCATAGTAATCCGCATGACCTGATAACGATGCAAAGATTTTCTTACCGCTAATTTGCCAGCCACCATCAACTTTCAGTGCGGTCGTGCCGAACGCTTTGAACCCGGCAGCAGCGGCACCACCTTCAGAAAATGGTTGCGAGTAAATTTTTCCGTCATTAAGAATACGACGGTAGTGCAGTTTACGCATCTGATCATGTTGCTTGCGTAACTCTGGTTCAAGCTGTAGTCCGTCAAGTAGAAAACCCGTCCATAAACAAGACGAGACATGCATGTTGAACGTGAGTGCGGTGGCCCCGCAATACCGACCAATTTCAGCAGCCGTTATCATGTAGGTTTTTAAGTCAGCACCAAGACCGCCCTCTGATTCGGGTATGCAAATACCCAGCAGCCCGACCTCGGCCATATCTTTATAGTTTTCAGTCGGGAATATGGCTTCGCGATCAATTTTGGCTGCACGCGGTGCAAACCTTTCGGAAGCAAGCTCTCTTGCACTTGTCGCCAGCGCAGCTTGTTGATCGGTCAGGCTCCAGGATGCTGGGTCAAAAATTGGCTCAATACTCATGCAGTGTGTTTTCCGAGAAATTTATTGAGTATGTCATTGGTGAGTTCCGATGCCTCCTGATTGATCATGTGTCCGGCACCATCAATCAAGTGAAATTCGGCGTGTGGCAGTTTTTCCGACATTTTTTGGATAGTTCTGGCCGGTGAGTTCTTATCGTGGCTGCCTGCGATAAGACAACACGGTTTTTCTACTGCTTCAAGGTCATCCCGTCGGTTGAATGTAACCAGTGTTTCCAGAATACCTCGCCATGTGCGTTCACTGACTTGCGACAAAATGGTTTCAACTCTGCCGACGCATTCTTCGCTTGCATTAGGGCCAATCAGCATTGGCGCTGCCTGCGCTGCAATCTGCTGCATGGTTTTACCTGCTTCAAGGGGCGTGAGCCTCGCCTTTAGAAAGTCGATTTTAAATTGCTCATCGCGACCACCAAAACTGGGTGTTGATGCGATCATACTCAATGTAATGACTTGGTCTGGGCGTCTGAGTACATGTTCAAGGGCTAACATGCCGCCAATGGACTGGCCAACAAGGTGTACTTGCGAAAATCCGAGTGCATCAATAAACGTGGCTAGGCTGGCAGACAACGATTCGAAACTGCATGGCCAGTTGTCTGTACTGCTGGCGCCGTAGCCTGGCATATTCCAGGCAACGCAATGATAGTTTGTCAGCTTTGTCAGTTGTGATTCAAAGCTGTCTGCACTTCCACCAATTCCATGTAGAAAGATAATTGGTGGGCCACTACCAGCTTCAAGATACTCAATACCGCCAAGTATCATACGAGCTTGCCCTGGGCTACAACCGGGGTGCCGTCCAGCGCGATATTGCACTGCATCATGGGCAGGTCGAAGTGCCCGCGAGTAAACCTGTTAGCGAATTCGTTTGCACCGGTTGAGTAAAGAAAGTTACCGGCAACGGCTCGAAGTTCCGTGCCATTTAAGTCGCGCTTGTCGTACATGGTCAGGGCTTCATAACGTGCCGCCGGGTTAAAGCCCCAACCCACATGACTGGTCGCATAGGCGTCGCGTTCATTAAATGATGCGAAATAGTCGCGCATGAGTGATGCGTCTGTTCCAGTGCCTTGTATGTCAGTGACATAGTCGTTCTCTATGATGAGTTCAACCTGGCTGTCAAAATAGCGTTTGAACGTTAAGTTCATGTCACCGGGTTGATAGATCATCCGACCATTTACGCTGCCGGCTTTTGGAAAGCTGACAATGATGCCGCCAGGCCAGTGAGCCAGAGTACCGGGTCTGTCAGTCCAGCCCCAGACACCAACGGTTGCGGCTCCTGTCATCTCTATGGTCAGCTTGGTACCGACGGCAGAATCCACACTCATCTGTTTTGCCAAACGACACTGCTTAACCGACTCTTTTGCGCGCTCTTTTAAATCGTTGTCTGGAATCAGCCGCGACAGAATCTCAGGGTGTTCATTGGATATATTGAATATGCGTGTGCCGGATTTTAAAATGGCCGCTGTTTGCGGTGCGTGCATTAACCCTTCTAGAGTAAGGTCTATGACAACATCGCATTGCTGAAGCGCTGCAACAGCTTGTTCTTGTCCGTTCAATGCCAGACTTGCGCCGGATGAGCGAATAACGGGCCCTGGCAAATCTGCCGGAGTGGGTACTTCTATGGTGTAGTAGTCTAGCCTGAGCTGACCCAGAGCCAGTTGTGCCAATTGCACGTTAACCTGACGAGACTGGCTTTCGCGCAGTATCACGATGTTCTCCTGTTTGCGCATTTTGCAAAGTTCGAACATGTGTGCAAAGGCTTGAACCCATCTGCTTTCTATGTAGTCTGTCAGCATTACCGATCCGGTTAGCGTATCGTTCAAAGATGCGCGTGTATTTCGTTTTTTGATCATCGCATAATATGCGAAAAAGGAACGGCGTTTCGAGAGAAAATAGCCAACTGAAAGGTTTGGGTGGGTATCAGGCAGCCTCGCGCGCAAAATAATCTGTATCGGACCTAAAACGATGACAGAGTACGCAAATTTGACTAGCTATAAAAACCAGAGATTGGAATTGTCCATTGAATGATAAATGAGGTTCATGTTGCGAACAGCTACCGTTTATTTGGCACTGGTTAAAGCGATCCAGGGTTCCATATTGCCCGCTAACCCCATGGCCTCACCAAGTTCAACCGATACGCTGGTGAACCCGGCTTTGGTCAGATGTTGCTGCAATTCCTCTTGACTGTAGTAACAGTAGTAACGATCAAATTTGTCTCGTACAGAACCCTCGCCTATTTTCATGCCCAGATGCAACAACCCTCGAGGCTTTAAAGATTCGTGTAACGCTTGCAGAAATTTTGGAAATTCTTCACGTGTTGCGTGGAGAAGGCTGAAATTTGCCCAGACACCATCGTATAGATTGCTGGTATTTATATCCTCGAACACAGCTAAGCGCGCACCTATATCGAAGGTTTTGTTGGCAAGATTGACCATCTCCATTGATGCATCTGTAGGGTCCACTCTTAATCCGTGTTCACGCATGGTTGCCGATGATATGGCTGGCCCGCAACCCAGATCTAATACGTAATCATTAGCTTGCAACCGTGCAATAAATTTTAAAAGTATATTGTCTACGGGTTGCTCTTTTATAAGATCGATGTAGTTGTCAACTTGTGAGTCGTATACAGAAATGGTTTTATGATCAGTCATGGATTACCCTTAATACGAGACGACATGCCAGGGCTTGTCGTGCTGTCCATAGGCACAGCGAGCTATATAATTGTTGGTGAGGAAATATCACAAACGGTACCTTCCGGTGCAAGAACTAACATGCGAGTTTGACCATATGGTGTTTCCTTTGGTGCTTCCAGGATCTCTACATCCAAATCTTTCACCGTGTGATAACCACTATTGACATCATCAATGACAAAAGTCAGGTATGTCCCTTTAATCTTTCCTTTGGCAATAGCAGGAACTATTTCGTGAGTTTGCAGAATAAGGCCCAACTCGAAATCCCCATCTGATGAAGTCAGGTGTACAAACCAGTCACTGTCGTATTCCACATTGAGATTAAATAGTGTTGTGTAGAAGGTTTTTGATTTCTCCAGATCAGAGGTGCAAATATTAGTCAGCAATCGGTTAATCTTCATTTAACTTTCCTGTGCTATCAATATGCGATTCAGGTTGAGCATAAGACCTCTAGTAAGGTAGAGGTCAAGGCCTTGTTTTGAAATATTTCTACGTTAAGAAAATTCATTACCAGACCAGCGTGTTAGTAGCTTGTTTGCATTGACAATGATCAGTGCTGCTGTTCAACTACTCTTAAGGATATTAGTGAGTCTTCTGGTTGTCTGGAGCTGAATATGCAAAACGAAGGTGGGTGTCAATGTGGTGCCGTGCGGTTTGTCACGCGTGGTGAGCCCGTTCGGGCTATGGCCTGCCATTGCACCGGTTGTAAGTTGCGCAGCGGCTCACCCTATGGAGTAGGTGTGTACTTTGATGATTCAGCTGTCGAGTTTTTGCAGGGTGATTTGAATACCTTCGAGTTTTCATCCGATACAACGGGCAGGTGGATACGCAATGAATTTTGCAACAATTGCGGCTCTACTGTTACCTGGACACTGGAGATGCGTCCAGGCCTGCGTGCTATTTCGGGTGGGTCGTATGATGACCCGAACTGGTTTGATATTGCTGCCCATATCTGGACCCGTTCGGCACGCACTGATATGTGCTACCCGGAAGGCATGCATGTGTGCGAGCAGGCATTGGTCTGATTGCAATCACACAGTCGGCCAGTACTGCTCAGATTAGTTCATATTCAAGCTTGTAATAGCGATTGAGGATGTCGTACAGCTCGGGGGAAATGTCTAATATTATTCGTGCACCTTTTTCACCGCTAAGAAAATACTCTGATACTTCCGCCCAGAATTCCTTGATGTCCTTGAACGCATACTCTTCCAGGCCGAAAGTGTCAGGGTTATTTGGGTTGATGCTTTTCGATTCGTAGTACTGCTTGAACAATTCAGATCGTATAAATCTGAAAATCAGGCTCTCTTGTGCAGACAATGCAGGTAGCCCATCCAGATTGACAGAACCCTGAGCATCTAATGAATGGGCTGCTTCATGCGCAAATATATTCACTTCATCGTTGGTGATCGCATAGCTGTACAGTAAAGTGTTTAATTTGAAGTCGAGTGACGCTGTGGCAGATTTTGTTGGTATTTGATGGTAGCTGTACAGGCCACCGTGCTCGAACTCGTAGTTAATCGTCCAGCCCCCATCAATGTCGGTTAGTATTTCGTTAACCCGCTGTGGTGATTGTGCGAACGCTTCTGCCAAGCCACTGGCAAGAATAACTTGCAGACTCGGGTCTAATGGTAAGCCGGTGCTAGCGATTTTCGATTCGTTTTGAATCTCGGTTAAAAACAGCTGATACTGTTCATCGTATGCCGTGAGTGCCGCTGGGTTATCCAATAGTGCCGTTCGGTTAGGCATGAATTCGGAAAACAATTCGATTCCACCTTCACCCCTGTTAAATTTCACCCGGGCGATAAACAATTCTCTTAACTCGGGTTCTTTGAACTGTGCCGGGTTGTGATAGGCGCTTTCACGATCGAGGATTAATTTGCCTTCTGGTGTATTGCTGTAAAAGTCGTATGTATCATCCAGTGTTAAGTTGGTTGCAGCTGGTGAAAATTCGAAATCATACTCAGGAATACTTTGCGGTGTATTCTGCTTGAAGATGGCTTCCAGGCCGGCATGAAAGTCTGCACTTGCACATCCATTCGCCAACAGAAATGTCTGCGAATGATTGACTAAATATTCCGGTAGTTCGCTGGAGAAGTCGTTCGTGCTGCGCTGTAAAACATGATGCTTGTGCTTTGCGTTAAGTAC
>CALJNA010000082.1 GCA_937981955.1 uncultured Granulosicoccaceae bacterium | reverse complement strand
ATAACTTTATGCCTGACCACGCCCTTTTTGTCTATTATAAATGTTTCGGGTACAGCATAAACTCCCCAGTCAAGCCCAACATCACCCTGTTGATCTTCAACGATATTGTAGTACGGATCACCAAACCGGCTGAGCCACGCTACTGCATCGCCGGTTTGATCTTTATAGTTCAGGCCAATAATGGGTACTTTTTCTTCTCGCGCCAGTGCAATAAACAGCGGGTGTTCATAAACACATTCTCGACACCAACTGGCCCACACGTTAAGTATCCACACTTGCCCAACCATATCCTGTGAGTTGAACTGACTCTCGGCGTTCAGGACAGGACCACGTACTTGCGGTGCAGGTTTACCGATAAACGGTGATGGTACTTCTGATGGGTTCAATGCAAGGCCTTTGTACAAAAAACCGACCAATGCAGCGAATATTACTATGGGCAAAAACTTGATCATCATCCCGCCGATGCATTAGTGAGTGTACTTGCTTGTTGTGATGCTACGACTTTGGTTTTGCGTTTGCGCATTCTGTAGCGTGCATCAAGCGCTGCAAGCAGCCCGCCCAGTGCCATAATCACTGTGCCATACCAAATCCAGCGTATATAAGGTTTGACCTGCAGTCGTACAGCCCATGCACCGTTCTCATCGAGCGATTCACCCAGCGCAATAAAAATATCGCGTGTTAATCCGCCGTCGATACCCGCCTCGGTCATTAAGTCACGTCGAACGTCGTACACTCTTTTCTCTGATTTAACCGTGGACACCGCCTTCCCGTCTTTGCTGACTTCAAATTCCCCTCGCATGGCCAGGTAATTCGGACCACGTACTTCACCGATACTGGACAAACCAATCGTGTAATCACCTACAACATGGGTTTCACCCGGACTCATGCGTACGGTGACTTCTTTTGAATAGATAGACGTAAGCGCAACACCGACAGTGAAAACGGCAATCCCCATATGCGCAATAGTCATACCCCAAAAGGCCGCCGGGGTGTGCATAACGGCGTTCAACCGATTACGTTTGTTACGCAGTCTATACACCAGACCATATACACTGCTGGTGACGACCCAGATTGCCAGCGCAATCGATGCAAGTGCAGCGGGTCTGAATTCAGTAAACCGCATGCTTAACACAATACCAATAACCACACTGGCAACAGCCAGGACAATCAACGTGTTTCGACGACCAGCAAGCCGGTCGCGTTTCCAGTTCATCATGGCACCGACACCAACTATAAATACAACGGGCAGCATCAAGGGCACGAACATAATGTTGAAGTACTGCATGCCGACCGATATTTTTCCCATACCTAACGCGTCCAGCATTAAGGGATATAAGGTGCCGAACAACACCATGGCACAAGCCACGACCAGTAACACATTGTTCATTAGCAATGCGGTTTCACGCGAAAACAGCTCATAACCGGTTGTACTTTTTAAATTATGGGCCCGCACAGCAAACAACAGCAGCGAACCGCCAACAACAATGCCAAGAAATAACAGTACGAACAACCCTCTTGCCGGGTCGGTGGCGAACGCATGCACTGATGTCAGTACACCGGAACGAACCAGAAACGTACCGAGCAGGCTTAGCGAGAATGCCATTACTGCCAACAATACGGTCCATGCTTTAAATACACCACGTTTCTCAGATGCAGCCAAAGAATGGATTAACGCTGTGCCAACAAGCCAGGGCATAAAGGATGCGTTCTCAACAGGGTCCCAGAACCACCAACCACCCCAGCCGAGTTCGTAGTAAGCCCAATAGCTGCCCAGGGCAATGCCGAGCGTTAAAAACACCCACGCAATGTTGGTCCAGGGCCGCATCCAGCGCAGTGTTGCCGCATCAAGCTTGCCTTCGATCAGTGCGGCTACAGCGAATGCAAACGCAACGGCAAAACCAACATAGCCCATGTAAAGCAATGGCGGGTGCGCAGCCATGCCTGGGTCTTGCAGTAACGGATTCAACGATGCGCCGTCTGCAGGAACCGGAAAAATTCGCTCGAACGGGTTTGATGTGAGCAGCACAAACAACATGAAACCAATAGTGATCAGACCCAGAACGGCCAATACGCGCGCTAACAATACGGCCGGCAAACTGGCACTAAAAATAGCTACCGAACCTACCCAAACAGACAGAATAAACACCCACAACAAAATTGAACCTTCGTGACCACCCCACACACCTGAAATTTTGTACATTAGCGGTAAGCCTGTATTGGCTGTATTGGCGGTGTACAAAACACTGAAATCGTTGCTGATAAACGTCCAGGTTAAACAGGCGTAAGACAGTGCGACAAAAAATAATTGAGCAAGCGCGGCTGGCCGGGCAACCGCCATCCAGCTTCGATTACCGGTAAAACTGCCGATCAGCGGCACTGTACCAAGCACAATTGCTGTGCACAGCCCCAATATTAAAGCGAATAGTCCGAGTTCAGGAATCATGGCTGTACCAATGTTTTTGCACCGTAGTTAGCACTGGTGCCGGGCATTTTGCCAGCCTTTTCAAGCGCCTCTGCAACTTCGGGTGGCATGTAGTTTTCATCGTGTTTGGCTAAAACTTCAGAGGCGACAAACACACCGTCTGCGTCCAGTTGCCCTAAGGCAACAATGCCCTGCCCTTCACGAAAAAGATCAGGCAAGATACCGTTGAAACTGACCGCCACTGTATGCGCATGATCAGTCAGTTCGAATTTGATGTCGAGGTTATCACTGCGCCTTTGCACGCTTTCGTCAACCACCATCCCGCCAATGCGAAAGCGCGTGCCCTCGGACACAAGGCCGGCCTGGATATCGCTTGGCGAACGAAACAGCGTTATGTTTTCTTTAAACGCTTTAAGGCCAATGGTAGCAGCCAGTCCCACGCCAACGAGCATGAGACAAACGAGTATAAGTCTTTGTTTGCGTTTTGGTGTCATGATTTAACGTTCTGGTTTTTAGCCCCTGTTGTGCTCGACTCAGCTTTGGCTCTTGCACGTTGCGCTGTTTGACGCAGCACACGCTTATATTGCGCACGCGAAATAAACACGTTTGCAAGCAACACAACCAACGAGATGAGCATCGATGGCCAAACATAGGCAGCATAACCACCCATATGAAAAAAGGCCGCCACGTCAGACACGATTAGCTCCACTACTTTCTATTTCGGGCAAGTTCGCCACCCAGCTGGTACGTGCTTCGCGCTGCAAAATACCAATGCGAGTTCGAAGCAACACAATATATAAATACAATAACTGGAAACCAAAGATCATTAGCAATAACGGCACGGCCATACTTGGATGTATGGATGGTTTTCCAATCTTGGTAATGGTGGCTGGCTGATGCAGCGTGCTCCACCATTCCACCGAGTAATGAATAATCGGGATGTTCACTACGCCAACAACTGCCAGCACCGCGGCGGCGCGCGCCGCACTTTGAGGATGCTCGATTGCCGCCCGCAACGCCATGTAGCCAAAGTAGAGAAACAACAGCAGTAACTCCGAAGTCAGTCGACCATCCCATATCCACCAGGTACCCCACATGGGTTTACCCCAGAGTGAACCGGTTACCAATGCCAGAAAGGTGAACGAGGCGCCAATCGGAGCCGATGCCTGCGCAACAACATCTGCAAGCTTCATCCGCCAGATCAGAAAGACCGCGCTGGAAACCGCCATTACGACGTAGACAAACATGGACAGAATTGCCGCTGGCACATGCACATAAATGATGCGATAGCTCTCACCTTGCTCGTAGTCTGCCGGGGCAACAATCAGCCCAAGATACAAACCGACCAGCATGACAATGAGACACAGCCACCCTACCCACGGCCCCAGCAGGCCGGCAAGGCGATAAACAAACGGCGCTGAGCCGAATCGATGAATCCACTTGAACAAGCGAAAGCCCCTGATTAAAAACCTTATTTTATAGGCATTTACGAGAGCATGCGCGTACCGGTTTGTTTTGCCGGTTAGCGCGTGCCCGAGACGCCAATACGCAATGCCAGTGCGGCTGTTAGCGGTGCCAGGGCCAAGGCCAATAGCAGGCATGCGGCCAGAATCAGCAATTGACCACCCGCACCGAGATCACTGGCCGCCGCCAGCACCGCTGAACTGCCAAAAATAAGCACCGGCACACATAGAGGTAACACTAATAAAGACAGCAAAACACCTGCCTGGTTCAGACCCACCGTTAAAGCTGCCCCGATAGACCCGATAAGGCTGAGGGTTAGCGTGCCAAGTAACAAACTGAGCATCAGCACGGGAATGCTGGCGACGGGTAAATTGAACAACAAGGCCAATAAAGGTGAAACCAGCAGCAGCGGCAACCCGCTCAACAACCAGTGAACAAGCACCTTGCCCAGCACAATCAGCGGCAGGGATTGCCCGCTGAGTACCAATTGCTCAAGCGTCCCGTCAGCGTAGTCCGCATCGAACAGTGTGCCCAGCGACAGCAGGACGGCCAGCAAAGAACTGACCCACAGAACACCGGGTGCAATGCTGGCAAGTGTTGCCGGACTCGGGCCAACACCCAACGGGAACAGTGATACCACCACAACAAAAAACAACAGCGGGTTAACCCACTGACCCGGATTTCTAAACGCAACCAACCACTCGCGTTTAATAATGCACGTCAGCAACGACAATATACCTACCGTTAACGGTTCCGCCGTGTCATTTGATTGCAGAGCTGATTTATCCGAGGTCAAAGGTATTCACCTCGACCGATTCGACATTGATGGGCGCGTGGGTTGTTAACAACACCATGCCACCGTTTGCTGCGTGCTGCGCAATGCGTGATTCAACCCAGCTAAGTCCCGCAGCATCAAGTGATGTTAACGGCTCATCGAGCACCCAAAGTCTGTTTGCTTGCAGTAATAGTCTGGCAAGGGATACACGGCGTTGCTGGCCGGCTGATAAATGCCGACATGGGATATCAGCTTTCTGATTTAACGACAAAGCGTCGAGCGCTACCGAAATTTTCTTATCGTCACTGGCAGGATTTTCAGAACCGGACAACCTGCAAAATATACGCAGATTTTCCATGGCGGTCAGTTCACCCTTAATGCCGGCTTTGTGACCGATGTACAACAACGCATCATTGAACTGATCCGTGTTGCGACGGGTTGATACGCCTTGCCAGAATACATCACCTTCATCGGCGATACCTACCCCGCAGACAATTCTGAGTAATGTGGTTTTGCCACTGCCATTGGCACCACGTATTTGCAGCACATTCCCATCGTTTAAAGAGAAGGAGACATTGTCCAGCAGCAGGTTATCGCCACGCCAGACTGTGACGTCTTTGACTGCCAGCACCGGCTCACTCATCTTTGCGCCAATGGCATGAAGCATCCATCGCTAAAAACACCGATAGTTCCGTCTTCCAATGTTGTAGCCAAATCAGCCAGCTCAATAAAAACACTGCGTGAAATAAGCGCTCGCAATTTATCGCGCACGACAATATAAGGTGACGGCTCGCCACCAGCACGTTTGTATTCAACAAAAATTGGGTGCTGCTCGCCGGCAAGCACTTTATCGCCTGTGTTCGTGGTCAATACCAGTCCCTGATTCGTATCGGTTCCCTCTTTATGTAGCAGAACTGCAGTAAAAGGGGCATCATCAACCTGAATTCGCAATTTTTCAACCGGTGTGACCAGATAGGTTTCACCGTCGTCATCCACACGCAGCACGGTGGAGAATAGTTTCACCATGCGTTTTCTTGCAATGATGCTACCGTTGTAAAACCAATCACCGTTGCGTGCGATTCGCATGTTTATATCGCGTTCAATGTCCGGATGCCAAAGGTGAACCGGTGGCAAATCAGTTGCAGACAACAGGGTTTTGAGCGCGTCAAGATTATCTGTTGATGAGCTGCTCATATATTCAGGTAGTTTTCCGCCGCTCACTCGGACAGTTCAGAGCGATCTTTAAAAAAGGCAAGCGCTTCCGGATTAGCCAGGGCATCAATATTGTCAACACTTTCACCGTGGACTATTTTTCGCACCGCCAGTTCAACAATTTTTCCACTGCGCGTTCGCGGAATATCGGCCACCTGAACAACCCGAGCAGGTACATGTCGAGGTGTCGTGTTTGCACGGATATGCGATTTCATGCGATTGATCAATTCATCATCCAGCTGCAAGGACTCTTTGAGACGAACAAATAAAACCACCCTGACATCATTGTCCCATGACTGGCCAATAACAAGTGATTCGACCACCTCGTCAAACTGTTCAACTTGCCGATAAATTTCTGCTGTGCCTATTCGCACACCACCCGGATTCAGCACAGCATCTGATCGTCCGTAAATAATCATGCCGGCAGCATCGGTCAGGCAGATGTAATCGCCATGACACCAGACGTTGTCGAAGCGATCGAAATAAGCACGGTGGTAACGCGAACCATCTTCATCATTGAAAAAACCAATCGGCATGGATGGAAACGGGTTCACACAAACCAGCTCACCCTTCTCACCAACCGGCAGCGCTTTTCCCGAATCGGAATACGCCTGCACGTTCATACCCAGACCGATGCACTGAAGTTCGCCGCGTACCACCGGTAACGCAGGGTTACCCAGGGCAAAACAGGAAATGATATCGGTACCACCGGACATGGATGACAAGCAGATGTCACTGGCTATTTTTTCATACACGTAATCGAAACTTTCCGGCACCAGCGGAGAGCCAGTTGACAGCACGGCTTTCAGATCAGGTAGCTTGTGTGTAGATGCCGGACTTATGCCCGCTTTGTTGCAGGCATCGATAAACTTAGCCGACGTGCCCAGATAGTGCATACCACTACTTTGGGCATAGTCGAAAATCACATTGCCATCGGGATAAAACGGCGAGCCGTCAAAAAGCAACAATGTTGCACCGGCAGCAAGACCAGAGACCTGCCAGTTCCACATCATCCAGCCACAAGTAGTAAAGAAAAACACTTTTTCATCGCTTTGCACACCAACATGCAGTTGATGTTCTTTAACGTGCTGAAGCAACGTGCCACCCGCCCCATGGACAATACACTTTGGTTTACCCGTGGTGCCTGAACTGAACATGATGAACAGCGGATGATCGAACGGCAACGACTCAGTGACCAGATCTTCATTGAGCCCATCGTTTACCAGTGTTTCAAACCGATCTGCGATGTCCGCTGCGCGACCCGAAAGAGTACCTTCACCAATGTACTCAAACACGATGAGCTTTTGCACACTGGGCAACTGTTCGACCATGTCACTAACCAGCTGCAGTGAATCGTGTTTCTTACCGTTGTAGTGGTAACCATCTGCGGTAAACAAGACTTTAGGTTCTATCTGACCGAACCGGTCGAGAACACCACTTAAACCAAAGTCGGGAGAACACGATGACCAGACTGCTCCGATACTGGCTGCTGCAAGCATGGCAACGATAGCCTGGGGCATATTGGGAACAAACCCTGCGACTCGATCGCCAGCAACAACACCTGCGGTACGCAAGGCACGAGACAAAGACCCAACCTGCGCTCGCAGCGCTTTGTGACTTAACGTGATTTCGTCGCCATGTTCTGAGCGAAAAACAATGGCATCGCCATCATCGTTACGCCTTAACAGATTTGCAGCGTAGTTTAAGCGTGCATCCGGAAACCAGCTTGCGCCCGGCATTGCGTGGGCGTTAGCCAGAACACGGTCGCCTTTTGTGTCACATACAATGTTGTTGAAGTCCCACATTGTCGACCAGAAGTCTTCTATTGATGCGACTGACCAGGCATGCAGATCGGTGTAGTCTTTTAAGTCAAGATGAAATCGCTGGTTAACGAACTTACGAAACTGCTCTACCGGCGCCGCTGCTTTTCTTTGCTCATTCGGCTGCCACATAATATTGTTCATTGGTGTATTCCGTTGCAGGAACAGTGCTGCGTTGATAAATGCGGGGGTAACATCGCGCAGGGCATGCGATTAATCCATTATCCTGTTCAGTTCACCGTCAAGATCACGGACCGGACGGGGTTCGCCGCGTTCATCAAGCGCAACAAACGTAAACAGACCTTCAGTTACTTTAACGGTCTTTTCTAATCGTCGCCTGCGTACCCAGGTTTCAACCAAAACCGTAATAGATGTTGTACCGACTCGATGAGTGGCACAGTAACAGCTGACCTCATCACCGACGTAAACCGGCAGATGAAACTGCATGGCTGTAATGGCTACGGTGGATACTCGCCCTTGGGCAATGTAGTACGCATGACTTCCACCGGCCAAATCCATTTGAGACAAAATCCAGCCACCAAAGATATCACCAGCCGGATTGGTATCTGCTGGCATGGCGATGGTACGCATCGATGGCGTGGTGGTCTCTTTGTTGATAACGGTGGTGATGCCACTCGTTTTCTTATCTGAGCTATTTTTTTCCCCTGGGATATTTTTTTCCCCTGGGAGAAGTTTCTCACGCCCGCCGTTGTTATCACCCGTCGAATGGTCAGTCATGGCTGGTATCTTTTATCCGGAAAGTTCCCGCTGATCATCCACAACGACACCATCGGCCGGTAAAGCAGCCTGTGCCAACTCGACCTTTCCGCTCAGACCGGTCAGCTTTTTCAATGTGGATGCGACTTCCTCGCAGTTTAGCGTACTTGACGCCGCCTCAGCGCCTACCGGATTGATTTTCAAGGTCATAACATCTTTGTCGTTGTTGCGCGTAATGACCAGACGCGCTGCACCAATCTCTGTATGCGTCTTAACTAGCGACTGTATTTGAACCGGGTCGACAAACATCCCTCTGACCTTTGTACGCTGGTCAGCACGCCCCATCCAGCCTTTGATTCGCCGTGCAGTTCGGCCACAAGGACTGGGCTCGTCGATATAAGCTGACATGTCCCCGGTTGCGAAGCGCACCAACGGGTAGTCCGGATGCAACCGAGTGACGACAATTTCGCCAACCTCTCCGGGTGCAACAGGATCGCCGGTACCGGTTTTTACAATCTCCAATATCAAATGTTCGTTGATCACCATACCTGGTTGAATCTGACCATCGTGGCAAGACTCATAAGCAATGACACCCAGATCAGCGGTTGCATAGCATTGCTGTACATGAATACCTTGGGCTGAAAATTCTTCACGCATGGAAGGAAACAATGGACCACCAGATACCATGGCGCGTTGCAGTTCCGGCAAAGTGACAGACTGCTCAGCCGCTCTGGCCAGTACCGTTTTAAGGTAGTCCGGCGTGCCGACAAACGCATTAGCACCAAACGCCTTTAGTGTTTCAACCTGCTGATCAGTACTGCTGGTGCCTGACGGGAAAACCGAACAACCGAGTGCGCGAGCACCTTCATCGAGCATGAAACCACCGGGTGTCACATGATATGAAAACGTGTTGTGAACTCTGTTGCCGGCGCGGAATCCAGCCGCGTGCAAAGCCCGTGCAGCTTGCCAGGGGTCAACCATGCCTACTTGCGGTTCCCATACAGGCCCTGGCGACATAAATACCCGACAGCCATCAAGTGCTTGTTCATTGACAAAGCCGCCAAACGGCGGAAACTGACTTTGTGCCTCCATCAAAGCCGATTTTCTTAACACCGGCAAAGCCTGCAACGATTCAAGGTCGTTAATTTGCGATACATCAATACCATCAAGATGTTTCGCCAGACCAGGACAATTCGCTATAGCCTGCTTGAGGTGAGCTGAGAGTTTTGCGAACTGTCCGCGTTCACGAATACGGGGTTCTTGTGTGTCAAGCTCGTCGAAATACTCGCTCACGGGTAACGACTCCTGAAAAGTTGAATGCTTTAAGCTGAATTGGATAACGCGGGAAGGTTTGTTATCAGGCTAACCAGCGCTTACGTCGCTTGTAGTGCTTGACGTTGCGGAAACTTCTGCGACCTTCACCGCCAGTACCCAGATAAAATTCTTTAACGTCTGCATTGTCACGCAGCTCATCCCCTGAACCGTCAAGTACCACACGTCCGGATTCCAGTATGTAGCCATAGGTGGCATACCGCAGAGCGATGTTAGTGTTTTGTTCTGCCAGCAGAAAAGATACACCGGTATCTTTATTCAGTTGCTGCACAATATCGAATATCTCTTCAACCAACTGTGGCGCAAGACCCATGGATGGTTCGTCGAGCAGGATCATTTTCGGGCGCGACATCAATGCGCGACCTATAGCGCACATTTGCTGCTCACCACCTGAGGTATAGCCAGCCTGAGATGTTCTGCGTTCCTTTAAACGCGGGAAATAGCGATAGACCATTTCCATATCTTCTTTAATCGCAGCCTTGCCATCTTTACGGGTAAAGGCACCGGTTAACAAATTCTCTTCAATGGTTAAGTGGCCAAAGCAGTGACGCCCCTCCATTACCTGAATACAACCGCGCCTGACCAATTCGTTCGGTGACAGGGCTTGCACCTCTTTACCCTCAAAAACTATAGCGCCTTTAGTAACTTCGCCGCGTTCCGCCTGCAACAGATTCGACACCGCTTTCAATGTGGTTGTTTTACCTGCACCGTTAGCGCCAAGCAATGCAACAATCCCGCCTTGAGGTACTTGCAACGAAACACCCTTAAGCACCAGAATGACGTGATCGTAAATGACTTCGATGTTGTTGACATCGAGGATAATGTTTTCATCAGTTTGTGTATTGACTTCAGTCACGGTTGGTTTTACCTGGTTTTTGTCTGATTACTGATGACATGAATCGAGGTTGGATTGACACTGAGTTCGGATTGATCAGCTCTTCGAACACGACGACCATAACCGACAGAGTTTGGTTATGGTCGCCGTTAATCAGCCAGAACTAATTCTGGATACCTTCTATAGGTCTATCCTGACAACAGATCGATCCAGACTATTGGCCAATCTTATGTGCAGGTTTGACCTTCCCAATCCGGCTTATCGGATACGTATTTATCTGCTGCTTCTTCTAGCAGCGGACGAACGGTATCGTTCATGGGCTCGATCAGGTCTGTGACTTTTTCCCAGTCTTCGCCGTTCCACTGCTGCAGAAATACCGAACCCGCACCTTCATGGTCGGCACAACTACCTTTAATGGGGCCGGTAAAACCTTCCAGACCCAGTTCTTTCAGACGAGCTTCGTCAAGGTTGATGTTTTCCAGACCAACACGCATGTCTGCACCTGTAATGGCAGCCTTACCCGTCATTTCCTGAGCCACTTTAATTGCTTCAGCCAAAATAACTGCGTTAAACATACCCCGGTTGTATAACACGTTGCCAACATCATCGGCAGATGCCACCTTACTGTTTCCCTTTTCAACTACGTGCTTCAGGATATCCTGAACGGCAGGAAAGTCCTGGCCGATACCAGAGAAGTTCGCCGCCATGTAGCCTTTACCGGGCTTACCAACCGCTTTAAGGTCGTTATGCGAACCTGCCCACCAGTTACCAATGAAGCGATCGAGTGGATACCGGATTTTCGCAGCCTCTTTAACTGCTGTAGGGTTCATTGCACCCCATCCCCACATGATCATCCAATCGGGCTTGTCTTTACGAACGTTTAGCCATTGAGCCGACTGGTTCTGCATTTCCTTTACACCGACCGGGTACTTCGCCAGCTCGAATCCCATAGTTCCAGACAGATTCTCCAGTAGTGGCAATGGTTCTTTACCGTAACCAACATCAAGATAGATAAAACCGACTTTCTGATCCTTAAGGCCACCATTGGCATCAATGTATTTCAGGATGGATGACAGTTGGTTCCAGTAAGTTGTTGGGTAAACAAAAGTCCACGGAAACTTTTCACCGATCGCCGCAGCTGATAAACCATAGCCCATGGAGAAAACCGGTATTTCATCAACCGGTGCTTTTGGAATCAGGGCCAGAGTGATACCGGTAGAGAGCGGATTGTAAGCCAGCGCGCCTTTGTCTTTGGTCGCCTCGTAACATTCAACCCCTTTTTGTGTGTTGTACGCAGTTTCGCACTCTTCGACAATCAGCTTGGCACCACCAATACCGCCGTCACGCTCATTGAGCATGTTGAAGTAATCAGCAAAGCCGTCAGCGAACGGAATACCGCCACCGGCAAATGGACCGGTGCGGTAGGTCAATGACGGGATAAACAGTGTATCTTCTGCCTGTGCCACCGGCAGTGTCACAGCAAAGGCTGCCGCTGCGATAGCAGCGCAACCAAGCTTTTTTAATTTGTTTTGTGGTTTCATAGTTTCTCCAAGTTTAAGGTGTACAACTTAAGCGTCGCACAAGTGAGCACAACAGGCAAACCCTTGCTCCAGTCAGGTCGCATAAGGAAATGGCCAGGTTCGCAGTTTCTCTTTACCGACTCGCCATAATCTGGCAAGCCCGTGCGGTTCAACAATTAGGAAAAAGATAATCAGCGCACCAATGATGATGGAGCTAATGTGCTCCATGGTGGCTGCGAGTATATTTAATTCAAATGCAGACGGTATGGCGCGCAGAATAACCGGTAAAACCCAGATAAAAGCCGCTCCCATAAAGCAACCGGCCAGTGAACCCATACCACCGATTATCACCATGAACATGATGAGGAACGAATGGTTGATGTCAAATGATTCCACCTCTGCAGAACCTAACCAGAAGAACACCATAAGTGCACCGGCAACGCCGCAGTAGTAGCTGGAAAAAGCAAACGCCGACAGCTTGCTGAACAGAGGTCGGATACCCATAAGCTCAGCAGCAATATCCATATCACGAATCATCATCCACGACCGACCAATCCGTCCTCGCAATACATTGGCCGCCACCAGCGTCATGATCGCCACTATGGTGAGAATGACCAGATACCGGGTAATCGGAGTCGCGTGAGGTCCGGTGATGGCCAATCCGAACAGCATACGCTGAGGCACTTCAATGGCTCCCGAATCGTTGTAGTTGTATAACCAGCCAATACGGATAAAACACCATTCCAGAAAAAACTGTGCGGCAAGTGTTGTGATCGCCAGATATAAACCCTTAATGCGTAAGCTTGGCAGACCAAAGATAACGCCAATACCTGCAGCGAAAAATCCTGACAGAAAAACAACAATTAAAATATTCAGATCGGGAAACAGTGTGGCCAGTTTATAACAGGCATACGCACCAACACCCATAAATGCACCGGTTCCCAGCGATAACTGTCCGGCATAGCCCATTAATATATTCAAGCCGACCGCTGCCAGTGCAAACACCAGAAACGGAATCATGATAGAGCTGATAAAAAAATCGCTGGCCAGCAAGGGTATGGCAGCAAATGCAATCAGCAATATCAATAATAGTCCAACACGATCCTGCGCAATCGGCAGCATGGCCTGATCGGCTTCATAAGTGGTCTTGAACTGCCCTGCTTCACGATAAAACATCAGACTCTCTCAATATGCCGTTCGCCGAACATGCCTTGTGGCCTGAACAGGAGGAAGATCAAAGCAAGCACGTAGGCAAACCATGCCTCTACTCCACCGCCAAACATTGGTCCCCAGTACACTTCAAATAATTTCTCACCAATACCAACGATAAGACCACCAACAATGGCACCCGGTACTGAGGTGAAACCACCGAGAATAAGCACGGCCAGTGCTTTAAGTGCAATGATCTCCAACGCGAAAGACACATCAGAACGTGCGCCCCACATAATGCCGGTAACCAATGCCACAATGCCTGAAGCAAACCAGACAATCGCCCAGATCTGGTTCAACGATATACCAACCGACAACGCTGCCTGGTGATCATCCGCAACTGCTCTTAATGCACGACCAATTCGGGTTTTCGAAAAGAACACGCCCAACACCGCAACCATAATGATGGCGATGACCGCCGCAGCAATATCGATGTGTTGAAAGATAACAATGCCATCGAACACTTCCCAATCTGATGAACCTGTGGAAAAGCCAAGCTCTTCTGTGATCATGGACTTGGGTTCACCACCAAACACCAGCTGTCCGGCACCTTTCAACACCAGCGTAAGGCCAATGGTTGCCATTAACAGAATGGCTTCATGTTGATTCACCAGTTTACGCAGGACCAGTCGCTCAACAGATAATGCAAGCAGGCCCATTACGGCAATGGTAATGATTAAAGCAAGCCAGGCTGGCACGCCTAAATCGAACAGACTCACCAGCACCAATGCGGCAAACACCACCATGATGCCTTGAGCAAAATTGAACACAGCCGAGGCTTTGTATATCAGCACAAAGCCAAGTGCAATCAGTGCGTACAAAATGCCGGAAACAAATCCTTCCCAGATAACCTGCAACAGAAAATCGGGCAACGACACCATGTCGAGAAACGGTGCGACCAGAAATGCGTGCAGTCCTGCAACAAAAGTTTCCATCAATGAGCCACTCCGAGATATGCATCAATCACATTCTGATTACTTTGCACTTCTGCGGGTGTACCATCGGCTATTTTCTGACCATAGTCGAGTACAACCACACGATCAGCCAAATCCATAACCACACCCATATCGTGTTCTATTAACGCAATGGTGGTTCCGAACTCACTGTTTAAATCGAGAATGAATCGGCTCATGTCTTCCTTTTCTTCCAGATTCATCCCTGCCATAGGTTCATCAAGCAACAGTAACTCTGGCTCCATGGCCATGGCACGACCCAGTTCCACACGTTTTTGTAACCCATAGGGTAATTTGCCAACAGGTTGTTTACGTATGTGGGCAATTTCGAGAAAATCGATGATGTGTTCTACGTGCTCACGGTGAGCAATTTCTTCGCGTCTGGCAGGCCCGACGTGAAGCATCTGCCAGATCAGACCACGCTTCATTTTCAACGAGCGACCTGACATGATGTTGTCAAGCGTGCTCATACCAGAAAACAAGGCAACGTTTTGAAAAGTTCGTGCTATGCCGGAGGATGCAGCCTGGTAGGGCTTCATGCGCTTACGGGTTTTACCTTTGTAACTTATACGGCCTTTCTGAGGGTGATAAAAACCGTTGATCACATTCAACATGGAGGTTTTGCCAGCACCGTTGGGCCCGATGATGGCGCGAATTTCACCTTTCAAAATGTTGAACGAAATATCACTTATCGCTTTAACACCGCCAAAGGTCAGCGTGACATTTTCCACAGACAGAAGCTGTTCTCTTCTCTGCGCTTCATTGTCGCCAGCTGCTGCCACAACACCAGGTTCTGTTGTAGCCGGTGAATCACCATGCGCGTTAGCGGGTGTGCTCATGCGCTTACCTCTGCAGCTGAATGAACAGCATGGTGATTAAAACCCTCAACGTCCTGAATTTGTACAGTTGCCTCAATTTTGCCTGAGCGACCATCTTCAAATGTAACCGTCGTCGATACGAACTGTTCGGTTTTGTCTGAATACAACGCATCAATCAACTCACCATACCGCTCAACGATAAAATTGCGACGCACTTTTAGCGTACGAGTCAGTTCACCATCGTCGGCGTCAAGCTCTTTGTGCAACACCAGAAAACGTTTTATCTGCGCACTGGCGACACGCGGTTCGGCCGCCAGATCAGCATTCACTTTTTTCACATGCGCGTGCACCATCTCGTACACATCCGGATGGGCTGCCAATTCCTGGTAAGAGCCGTATACGATGTTATTGCGCTCAGCCCAGTTAGCCACAGCGGTCAAATCGATATTAACAAACACGGAGACGTAGTCACGTCCGTCACCGAACGCGACAACTTCTTTTATATCGGAGAAAAATTTCAGTTTATTTTCGATATATTTTGGCGGAAACAACCCACCATCATTTAATTTACCCACATCTTTTGAACGATCAATAATGCGAAGGTGTCCGGCATCATCAATAAAGCCCGCATCTCCCGTATGCACCCAACCATCGGCCGTTTTGGTTGACTGCGTTGCCTCGTCATTTTTGTAGTAGCCGAGAAAAACTCCTGGAGAGCGATACATGACTTCCCCGTTATCGGCAATTTGAATTTCCACGTCGAGCGACGGCGTGCCAACGGTGTCTGCGTCGATCTGCCCGTCTGGTTGTGCAGTGATGTAAACGCTGGCTTCGGTTTGTCCGTAAAGTTGCTTCAGATTAATACCCAGAGAGCGATAAAACCGGAATATATCAGGACCAATTGCTTCGCCAGCGGTATAAGCCACCCTGACTTTGCTCATACCGAGTCTGTTCTTCAAAGGCCCATAAACAAAAATTCTTCCCAGTCCATACATTAAACTTCCGATGGGAGAAACACGCTCACCATTAAGAATTTTTTCCCCGTGTTTGTTAGCAACGTTGATGAAGTAATCAAACATTTTGCGCTTCACACGGCCGGCATCTTCCATGTTAACGGTAATACTGGTCAGCAGATTTTCAAACACTCTGGGCGGTGCGAAGAAATAACTGGGTGCAATTTCGCGACGGTCTGAGGTTACCGTATCCGGGCTTTCCGGGCAGCACACGCAATAGCCAGCCGTGTAAGACTGACCGTAAGAAAATACGTGATCTCCAACCCAGGCAAGAGGTAAATAAGCAATGGTTTCCTCACGATCACTAAGAGAATCAAACCGATTGGCGTTTAAACAGGTCAGTATCAAGTTTCGATGCGACAACATAACGCCTTTCGGCCGACCGGTTGTACCCGAGGTGTATAGCATGACGCAAAGTTCATCCGGTTTGATGTTATCAATAGCATCACACCAGCTAGCCACTGCACCCACGTCACGCTCTACGGCTTGATCGCCCAGCGTTTGCACATAGTCAAACGCCAGCACTTGGTTTTGATCATAAGCGCGCAAACCACGATCTTCATCATAGATCAGGTACTCAAGGCCAACGAGTTTGTCTTGTAACGAAAGGACTTTATCGACTTGTTCCTGATCCTGACAAACGGCGAATCGAATGCCGGCGTGGTCAAGCACATAACCCATTTCTTCCGCCACTGAATCAGCATAGACAGGAACCGGCACACCGCCTATTGCCTGTACAGCGGCAAAGGTCCAATACAATCTGGGTCGGTTATTTCCGATAATGGCTACTTTATCGCCCGGTTGCAGACCGAGCTGCGCCAAGCCAAGAGAAAAGCGCCGAACTTCAACCAGTAAGTCTGCCCAAGTCCATTCTCGCCAAATACCCAGGTCTTTGTGCCGCATCGCTATCTTGTCTCGATACCGCTCAGCGTTTCGAAGCAGATAATGCGGCACGCTGGGTAAGGACTGAGCCTGACCGCCTATTTCAAGAAGCTGCTCATTGACGGGTTTGTTCATAATGAAACCGGGCGCCTATCGTTTCTATTAGAAGCTGACTGCAACATGTTGCAAGCGCTAACTTTACGCAACTATTCCTGTGTTGCCTAACAATTGTTCCGTTACAGGCATTATTGCTTGACCTTTACGTAAACGTCAACTTGTTTCAGCCATCCATCTGACGACAGCGCTGATGGTCAATATGCATTATCAGGGGTTCAGTATGGATTTCTGGCCATGCATATAGGCTTGAAGAACCTCAGGTATTTCGACTGAGCCATCTTCCTGCTGGTAATTCTCCAGTACTGCAACCAGAGTGCGGCCCACTGCCAGACCGGAACCGTTAAGCGTATGCACCAACTCAGGCTTTTTGGTTTCCGGATTACGATAACGGGCCTGCATGCGACGAGCCTGGAAATCGGTGCAGTTGCTGCATGAGGATATTTCCCGGTAAGTGTTCTGCGCAGGTAGCCAGACTTCTATATCGTAGGTTTTTGCGGCCGAGAAACCGATGTCTCCTCCACACAGCACCACCACGCGATACGGGATGTCGAGCTTTTTTAAAATGGCTTCAGCATGCGATGTCATATCTTCAAGCGCTTGCCAGGATTCATCCGGCTTCACGATATGCACCATCTCGACTTTCTCGAATTGATGCTGTCGAATCAAACCACGTGTGTCTCGACCGTAGGAACCCGCCTCAGAGCGGAAACACATGCTGTGACAGGTGAATCTCATTGGTAGTTGATCTACGTCAATAATGCTGTCGCGCACAGTGTTGGTCACCGGTACTTCCGATGTCGGAATGAGGTAATAGTCATTATCGGTAACCAGTTTGAACAGGTCCTCTTCAAACTTGGGCAGTTGCCCGGTACCGGCAAGCGAATCCCGATTGACGATCATTGGCACGTTAATCTCGGTGTAGCCGTGTTCTCGTGTATGCACGTCGAGCATGAACTGCACTAGTGCTCGATGCAGCCGGGCGATCTCGCCACGCATAACAGCAAAACGCGAACCGGTCAGCTTTGATGCGGTTTCAAAGTCCAGACCAGCACCACGCGCACCAAGGTCAACATGGTCGAGCGGTTCGTAGTTAAACTTGCGTGGGGCCCCAAACGTTCTGACCTCAATATTGTCACTTTCATCGTTTCCGGCAGGCACACTTTCATCGACGATATTGGGCATATTGAGCAAGAGTGCCGACAGGCTCTGCTGCACTTCAGACAATTCAGCTTCAGCCTTTTTAAGCTCGTCGCCAAGACTTGCCACTTCATCGAGAATGGGTTGCGCATCCTCGCCTTTGGCTTTCGCTTGTCCAATCGCCTTGGATGACGCGTTGCGCTTGGCCTGCAATTCCTCACTGCGTTTCTGGACGTCGCGGCGTTTGAGTTCGAGCGACTCAAACTGCTGCTGATCGATTTCGAGGTTACGCACTTTCTGTCGTTCAGCGACAAAAGCCAATTCGTTGCGCACCAATTTTTGGTCAAGCATGCTCGTTTATAACCGGATTGAATTCATGGGAAACGATAGGATAGCCGAACTGTGGTTCGAAGTCCTTGTTACCCGCAAGTGGACGACACGGTGCGAACTAAACCAGGACGCCTCGGGCCAAAGTCCAGCCGAGATAAACCGCCAGCAAGCTGCCAAACAAATTCAGTAAGACATTCAAACCAGCGATGCCCCACTGGCCCGACTCCGCCAACCGTAATGTCTCGAGCGAAAATGCCGAAAATGTTGTGAATCCGCCAAATACACCGGTCAGCAGCAACAGCTGCACATTGTCTGACACCGGTGTGCGAAGTAAAAACCAGGTACCAATGACCCCGGCCAGAAAGCAGCCAATGATATTGACGCTGAGTGTGGGCCACGGGAATCTGCCGGATGACGATAAAAAAGCACCGACACCATAGCGCGCGGTCGCACCGATTGCGCCACCGGCAGCTACACTTATAAGACTCATCAGGGAAGGCATCGGCATTGAGCTTGCATTCTGGTTTCGTGGACTCTATCGCAAAACGGTACAACAATGAATCGACTATTAATCTGCATTATATTGCTTGGCACTAGCGTATCAGCCTCGGCCGAAACACTGTATCGCTGGATAGAGGCGGATGGCTCCATCACCTTCTCACCAACTAAACCACCAGCCGGTGTGGAATACACAGCCGTTGAGGCATCGGGCCCTGCCGCTGCGGCCGGTGCACAAATTCAGCCCGCCGCTGCAGAGAAATCCATTTTGGCCACGTCTGAACACAGTGGCGACGATTTGGTGCTACCGCGCTCCAATGATACAAAAGTGATGGCTCGACCAACACCAGCGGTCGCCGCTCGTCAGGGATTGCAGTATGCACCAGAAACACAATCGGCAAACTTGGCGAGCCCTGCAGTTAAAGCGGATGCCGTTGAGCCCGCTATTACAGTGGCACAAGCCCCATCGCAAGACGCGGTTGCATCTTCCAACAAACGCCGTCAGTGTCAGGACTTGAGTAAACGCGTTATGTCACTGGAAAGACGATTGCGCTCTCCTTTGGCTCCAGATGATATGGACAATACTGTGATCGCAATGGCTCGTTATCAAAGAAGCTTTGATCAACACTGCGTTGAGTAACAAGCCTGGCAGTCCTGGTTTAGCCGGTTAACTAAACGGTGGCGCTTACCGTCGGCTTTTTGTGTACAGGTTTGTGCTCATCACCAAAACAGTGCCCCTGGCGCAAGCAGTAGCTCACCCATTTGTGCAAAAAACGATTCAGGCGATAACCGTCATCCAGATCGCGCGTGCGTCTTGATTCGGTTCGCATAGATGGAATGAGCCCACTCATGACCTCGCACGTGCGTGCATCATGATAAAGACGGATGGTTAAATCCGGTTCCCGATCATGCCTTGATGCAGATGAGAAAAGGTAGGTCAGTTTAAAGGTTGTGGTGTAGCGGTTGTGTTCAATGCCACTCAGTTCAAGCGGCAACATTCCGTCTGGGTGAGAAACATACGAAGGGTTCTTTAGCGATTTCAACTCAGGCGCCAACAAACGTATGAGCATGTAATTCTTCTCATACAGCTCCATCAGCGAGTTGAAACGACCCGTTGTTTTGGGTCGCAGTAGCGTAGTATTTTGCATAGAACCGTTTAAAGAGCGAGCGCACTAACTGCAAGCGATATTATGGTAGCCACAGGCCCACAGTACAACGTTTTAATTTTATTAATGCTGAGCCCATCGGCAGGTTTATTGCCTTGATTTTTGCGAATTCGACCCAATATTCAAACGAGTGCCATGCAATTGCATAGAATTTCGATTGAATCTGCTTGCAAACGCGAGCTATATGCGATAATGGCGCTGATTTAGTGAACACAAACTGAGATTTAATGGCTAAAGAAGAACCAATAGAAATGGAAGGGACTGTCATAGACACCCTTCCGAACACGATGTTTCGAGTGGAACTGGAGAACGGTCACGTTGTAACCGCACACATCTCCGGCAAAATGCGCAAGCACTATATCCGTATATTAACGGGCGACAAAGTCACCGTTCAAATGACACCTTACGACCTCTCTAAAGGTCGCATCACCTACCGAAGCCGCTAACCATTAACAGCCCTGCACTCGAGCTTGACGGCAGATACTACGCTAGCAACGGAAATAGTATCCTTCTTTGCGCAAAGGACCGGTGTATCTAAGGTGCCGTCTATCTAAGGTGCGGTCCATGTAAGTCCGGCCTGTATAAGGTGCGGTCTATCTTAAGTGCGGTCTATTTGAAGAACCGGTTTTTTCTTTAGACCAATATCTCAATACGCCTAACGCAAAAAAGCCGACCTGCTTTTGACAGACCGGCTTTTTGTTATCGCATTTTATTAGCGCAGCGCGGTATAGCCTATACCGTTGCCTCCTTATTCTCTCGACTCTCGAATTCAAAGTCGATTTCACCTTTTTCGTCGAGCTTGACTCGAACACGGCCACCCTTACTTAATTTTCCGAACAGGATTTCATCTGCCAGCGGCTTCTTGATGCTTTCACTTATCAAGCGGTTCATTGGTCTGGCACCCATTTTCTGATCGAACCCATGTTCAGCAAGCCAGGTTTTCGCCTCATAGTTGAAATCGATGGATACGTTCTTTTCATCAAGCTGTGCTTCTAGTTCAATGATGAACTTGTCAACCACATTGAGAATGATGTCTTTATCAAGAGGCTTGAACTGAATAATCGAATCGAGGCGATTTCTGAATTCAGGTGAGAACATCTTGTTCACTGCTTCCGAACCGTCTGTACTGTGATCCTGAACAGTAAAGCCCATAGTGGTTCTGGATATGGATTCTGCACCAGCATTGGTCGTCATGATCAGGATAATATTTCTAAAATCAGCTTTACGACCGTTGTTGTCTGTTAGCGTACCGTGATCCATAACTTGCAACAGCAAGTTAAATACATCAGGGTGCGCTTTTTCAATTTCGTCGAGCAACACGACCGAATGAGGGTTTTGTACAACAGCGTCGGTAAGCAGGCCACCCTGATCGAAACCAACATAACCTGGAGGTGCACCGATCAGTCTGGAAACCGTATGTCGTTCCATGTATTCCGACATGTCAAAACGAATCAGCTCTATGCCCATAACCTTGGCCAACTGTTTTGTGACTTCAGTTTTACCTACACCGGTTGGGCCAGCAAACATGAAGCTGCCAATAGGCTTGTCCTGCGGGCCAAGACCTGAACGTGACATTTTAATTGCGGCTGCCAACGTATCAATGGCATTGTCCTGACCAAATACCAGCATGCGAAGATCTCGCGCCAGCGTTTTCAGCTTGTCCATATCGGTTGAAGAAACACTTTTTTCAGGAATTCGGGCAATCTTGGCAATGATAGCTTCGATGTCTTTTACCGTAATCGACTTTTTGCCTTTGGCAGATGTACCTTTAACGCGATGATTCGCACCTGCTTCATCGATAACATCAATTGCCTTGTCAGGAAGAAAACGATCATTAATGTATCTGCCGGATAACTCTGCGGCCGTCTTCAATGCATTCTGGGAATATTTCACTTCATGAAATTCTTCGTAGCGAGTTTTCAGACCCTTGAGAATTTCATAGGTTTGTTCGATGGTTGGTTCAACCACGTCGATTTTCTGAAATCGTCGAGAGAGCGCACGGTCTTTTTCGAAAATTCCGCGATACTCTTGATAGGTTGTTGACCCAATGCACTTCAACTCTCCCGAGGCAAGCATTGGCTTTATAAGATTCGATGCATCCATGACACCACCCGATGCGGCACCTGCACCGATGATAGTGTGGATTTCATCAATGAACAGTACTGCGCCCGGCTCTTTCTTTAACTGGGTCAATATGCTCTTCAAACGCTTTTCAAAATCACCACGGTATTTGGTACCTGCAACCAGCGCTCCCAGATCGAGAGAATAGATAACACTTTCACTAAGAACATCTGGTACTTCACCATCAACGATTTTCTTCGCCAAACCTTCGGCAATTGCGGTTTTACCAACACCGGCTTCACCAACCAGCAATGGGTTGTTCTTGCGACGACGGCAAAGTACCTGAGAAGCTCTTTCTATTTCAAAGTCGCGGCCAATCAGAGGATCAATTTCACCGTTTTGCGCTTTATGGTTCAGGTTTGTCGCGTATTTATCTAATGGCTTGGCATCAGATTCGCCATCTTCACCACCGTACTCAGCTCCGCCTTCGTCGGTCTCTTCAGGCTCTTCCTGCGAATTCTTCGCAATACCATGGGATATGTAGTTAACAACATCAAGGCGTGTGATGTTTTGCTTGTTCAGCAGATAAACAGTTTGAGAATCCTGTTCACCAAAAATGGCGACCAGAACATTCGCACCGGTAACTTCTTTTTTGCCTGAACTTTGGACGTGGAAAACAGCTCGCTGCAGTACACGCTGAAAACCTAATGTCGGTTGCGTTTCGCGCGTATCGTTTTCATCAAGAAGCGGAGTGTTTTCTTCAACGAAGCTATCCAGCTCATCTCTTAGCGTATCCAGATCGCCACCACAGGCGCGCAGCACTTGAGCCGCGGTCGGATTATCGATCAGGGCAAGCAACAGATGCTCAACCGTCATGAATTCGAAACGTCTGGCACGCGCTTCTTTGAACGCGTTGTTTAATGTAAATTCCAGCTCTTTGCTTAGCATTATGTTTTTTTACCGAAGTTAATCCAATAGTGCGGCGGTAGGTAAAACTACTCTGCCCCGGTTATGCTTCTTCCATTTCGCACATAAGTGGATGTTTGCCTTCACGCGAATATTGATTAACCAAAGCAACTTTAGTTTCTGCAATCTCTCGCGTGTATACCCCGCAAACTCCTTTACCCTTTTGATGAACATGCAACATGATCACATGTGCCTGCTCCCAATCCAGTTTAAAAAATAGTTGCAACACCTCAACAACAAATTCCATTGGGGTGTAATCGTCGTTAATTAAAACGACTTTAAACAATGGTGGTTTGGCCAGTTTGGGCTTCGCCCGTTCGACAACCAGGCCACCTTCATTATTCCTTTCTTCTTGACTCATTCCAGCGATTTCCACGAATCTTATTACATAGCTACGTTACATCCATTTTACTGCTCAAAGCGAACCTTGCAATGTGATTCAGTGCAGCAATGTAACCCGCAATATTCATACCCTTAGCAGTATGTATGGGTTCATTCCCGCTATTTAAATATGCGGTCGGATTTCGCGTCTCTTGAGTGCCTGCAGCGCATTAATGCAAAGCAAGCATCTCCGTGCCATCATCCTGACACATTCGAACACTGACTGTACGCCACAACGATCGCTGTGAGTCCGTGTTAACGCTCGCTGCGACCCGTGTTTAAAGTGTAGACCGGTCAAAGCCGGTTCGGTGCCTCAGAATTTGACAGATCGGGAGAATGTAATGTGATGGACTACCGGCACCACCGGCAATAATCCTATTTTGGACTACTATTGGTTTTATTAACTGGAATTACCTGCGATAACAGAGCCGATGTCGGTCGAGGTGACAACGTTTTGCGCAGTGAAATGGTGCGCCAGACAAAAAATGCGCGCTTGTGGCACAACCAGCTCGCTGGGTTCACCGCACCGCTACACGAACAAACACACAGCTTAGCTATTTTGGCTTACGGGTCAGAGACAAGGGCAGCTCAATTATCCAGAAAAGGAAAAATGAAACGACAAGCGTTGCAGCAAAGGCGGGAATCCAAAACCAGAAGTACAGCCCAAAGCTCGTAAAGCCATCAGGTGCCAACTTGCCAAAGACCAGAAAAAGGAACTTTAGCGCCAGACCGTGTATGAGGTAATAGGAATAGCTCATGTTACCCAGCCATCGCAGTGGTTTGAACGTGAGCCATCGATAAGCCTTACTCTTGGGGTTAAACGCACAAAGACACAAAAGCAAAAATAATATGAAAACAGCCAGAACAGACAATGGATAGCTGAACGTATAAACAGAGCGCAGACCGAAAATGAGCAGAGCAATTGCCAGAAACGTGGTACCCCATTTCTCCAGACTGACCTGACGGTTAACAAACAGTTCAAACAACAGAATGCCCGCGATAAACATCATTAGTCGAATCGGACCACCGTTTAAATAAAAATAGATGAAGCCAATGGCGGCAACAATAGCCCATAGAATGATTCGGTGATCAGATTTCCACGACTTCAGACGCAGCGCAAAAATGATGCAGGGTATAACGAGATAGTAGAACACCTCGTAACTTAACGACCATGCAACTGTGATAATGGGGTCAATATCAAACAGGCCCGGGAGAAGTGCAAGGTTTTGCAGAAAATAAACTATGGCTGCCGAAAAACCATCAGGGAATTTACTCTCTGCTGGAAAAAGAAACGACAACAACACATATACCGCAAGTACCACCAGAAACGTTGGGTATATACGAATAATCCTCCGTTGTACATAAGCGCCCGTTCGAAAAGCAGACTTAGTAATAATCGAGCCGTAGATTAGATAACCGCTTAAAACAAAGAAAAGATCGACCCCAAGATGCCCCATCTCGAGAATGAACTCGGAAAACGGAACCACCGAATCGTGAACCCAAGGTTTTACCAATGCGCTGTAATGCACCCAAAACACCAGAAATACAGCAATTCCACGCAAGCCCTCCATCGACAACAACGACGGATTATCACCATGGGAAATGGTTAGTTTCTTTTCTAACCAGTTAATCAATGCCATTAGATATAAAAAATTCGGTTAGTGTTTTTCGCCCATGTGGGCAACAACAGGTCTGTGAGGAAGAATGACCTGGTTCGGTGATATACAAGTATCAAATCGACAGCCTTGAACAGTCGTTTAGTCACGAGCTTCAGGGCAACACGAATTACTTTCTGTGGTGCTTTAATCGCCGACGTTTTTCACGTGCCTCACCCAGCGAACTAGCTGTGCGTTTTCGAATACGCTGACCTGCAGACGATGGCAGCAAACGAGGAACTGATTCTTCAATTTCATCAGCGCTTGGTGCAACTGACTCAGCCTTCACGGCAGTAGCGCCGGCACCAGCATCAGTTGCAAGTTCTGCGCGAGCTTCATAAGCGTTAGTGCGGCGCTTTTTAGGATTGCCTGCATTTTTCTTCTCGCGCAGCTTCATATCGATAATCTGCATGCAAACCAGATAGGCCCAAAAATACGAGGAGTATTCAAGGTCAATTGCTCGTGATCCGAACACGCACGAAATGGAATAACAGACAGTCGCTGATGCACCACCTACCCCGACAGCTCGTATAAACAAGTCTTCCTTATTACGCGATAACGACCTGCCCAGGTGAAATGAGTACGCAAGGATAGCCAGGAACAACATCAATGCAGGCAGCCCCATTTGCGACGCAATATAGATGTAAGTATTGTGCGGGTCGTTTTCTTTTATCTCGGTTTCGGTGTAATTTCCCTTAAGCATCTGGAAGCCTTTGAAACCCACGCCCAAAAACGGATTTTCTACGATCATCTTGCCGCCCGCGCGCCACAATATAATACGATGTTCGGTACTTTTATCGACTTTTTCCGGTTCTGAGCTTATCTGCGCAGAGCTACCGGTTTTAAATCGCGCTACAACTGAGTCTGGAAATAAACCCGGGAATATCAATACCGCACAAAGTCCGAGTGTTGCCCAGATAAGCAAAAAGCCTTTACCTTTAAAATATGCAGCCATAAAGGCACCTGCAGCCATGGCGAGATAAGCACCACGCGAGAATGTCGAAATAAGCACTTTTGCGGTAATAAGAAAATAAGGCGTTAGCAACCAGGCTCTAAGATCTTTTATGTAAGTAACAAATAAAGCCACAATCGGTAGCACGGAATAGGCGACAAAACCACCAAACATGTTCGGCTGACGATGAGGGCCGTTAACGCGACTTTTTTCGATTGTCGAGTTACCCATACGATCAAGCATTTCGGGAACTGCATAAAGAACAAGCACAATCGCACCAATACACATGTACAGAACGACACGCTTTGCCGTTTCAATATCGCGTATGCAGGTGAGCGCAATAAAATAAAAGATGAACTGATCTACCCAGGCTTTGTAGCTGTGTATTTCGCTATACAACAACATCTCATACCCACCAGGGTAAAACATCACAGTGAAAGCAGAAAAGCTGGATAATATGGCGAAGATAAAAACGGTCGTTGAACCCTTTGGCCACGCCACCCAACTTTGACGCTCCTTGGTCATTCGCAATACCGATGCGAACAAACCAAGAAGGATAAGCATGTTTGTGCCATTGATTCCCGGCGCAACCGGGACAACATACGTAGTTGAAAATGGCAAATATAAAAGAAAACAAGCCAGTACCAGTTCTACCGTGTTAAACGCAGACAGGAACACCCACAACCCCATTAGCGCCGCACAACCGTATAAAAGCGGCAGCGGCCATGGTCCTGACACCAGAATGCCAAGCGCTACCAGCCCGGGAAAAATCAGAAAGTAAAGTACCGGTTTCAGGCCATTCCATTCCGGCCAGCCATTATCCATTGCTGCGCGAAGGGCTTGCTTGCGCTGTTTTGCTGTGTTGCCACGGCGACCTTTGCCCGACGCACGGCGTCGTCCGCGACGGCCACCAAGTTCGGCAATCGACTCGTTCACACCATCGATGGTGCTAGCGTCAGCGTGCTGAAATGGATTTGTAGAGGCCATGATATAACCGGTTTCCCAAGGTTCGCTTTACAAGCGACTTGGCTTTGTGTTTGGTTTTCGCCATGGCGTAGTACGCCGTGTCCGCGTTGATAATACGATCAAACTCATCGAGTGTTGTTCCCCGGCGAATGGCCACCCTGCTTAAGGGTGGAATTGCCGTCAAATCACTTTGCTTCAGTGTACCAACCTCAGAACCGAAAATTTGCGCATAGCCTGACTGACGCGAAAGCTCCAGCGTACGGTTATTGTATCGACCACCCGGGTAAGAGATTGATTGAACTGGCTGCCCGCACTGATCTGATAACTGCTGCATACTTTGACGCAATTCACATTCTGCCTGTTCGTCGTCTAAATCATCGAAAAACCGGTGTGTCATACCGTGCGAGCCGATGACATTTCCGTTTTCCGCTATTTTCTTCAAGTGGCTTGCATGACAAAAATGCGCCCTTTTGCCTACATAATCCCCTGTTATAAACAAGTAGGCACTGAGTCCTCGTTCGGCCAGTAATGGCATGGCAATATCAAAGTTACTGATGTGCCCGTCGTCGAACGTGATGACGACTTCCGGCATTTCACCGGCTTTTTCATCCAGCAAACCAACACTTTTATTCTGCATGCGATCTAGCTGCTGTACAAAATTGTGCTTGGAAACAGCGTAAGGTAAATCTTCTGCATCAATTCTGCTGGTATCTTCACCATCGTATAAACCGTGATACATCAGAACCACGCTCATGACTGTTTCCAGCGAACATTAGCACCACCAGTGGCGAACTTTAACGCACCGGCAACGGCGGCCGCATTAAGCTGTAAAAACACCTTGATAAAATTAAACAATTTGTTGTCCAGTGCTTTTACTCCCAACATATTGGCCAGTCCTGCTCCGTATATAAGGAGTTGCAGCACAAACATGGACTTCAGAAATACACCAGCTCCTAATGCAGATGCCAACAAGGCAACCAACATAGCGTAAGGTACGAGCAGGCGAAAGACCTTATGAGATAAAAACTGCAAAAACACAGGATTTTTTCGTGGATTGAACAACCAGCGGTGCCGGCAGAACGACTGGAAATTACCCGCTAATGTACGCGACTTGCGACGAAACTCACCGCTGACCGTTGATTCCGCTTTATCGAAAACAACGGCAGCCGGTTCAAACACCGTTCGTTTGCCCATGGCCAGTATTGATACCGGAGTGTCAAAGTCATCGAGCAGTACATCGGCTTTATGCGGCCGATAATCACTTTTTCGGATTGCATACAATGCGCCGGTCGCGCCCGTTGTTGAATATATCTTGCTCTCATTCAAGCGTATCCATTTTTCATAGCGCCAATACAAACCAACATTGGCTGAATCCATACCATCTTCACCTGCCAAAGAAAGCTCACCACTAACCGCACCAATACCCGGAGACAGCAGGCGAGTGACCAGTGCTTTTACCGCATTGGCACTAACAGACTGACGGGCATCCATGAATACCAGCACTTCCCCGCTTGCACGTTCCACACCTCTGTTAAGAGCAGTTGGTTTTCCAGCAGCCGGAGAATAATGCTCTAAAACGAGCTGACTCATCGACTGTTGAGCATGCTCCAGCATTTGCACCGTGTCATCAGTTGAACCATCGGAGACAAAGATGATTTGAAGCTTATCGACCGGATAATCCAGGTTCCGCAAACTGGCCAGCTTCCCATCGATGTTCCGCTGCTCGTTGTGCGCCGCAATGACTATGCTGACAGTTGGGTAGTCAGTAAGCGGCTCACCCACTGTGTTCTTCACCGAACGTGCGCGAACATGCAGCCATAGGGGAAAAATGGCATAGGTGTATACGCAAAAAAGAACAGCTATCGAGAATAGCCAGATCACTCGACGGCCCCCCGCTTTGGAGTTCGCAAATGAGATAACAGCCACTCGCGGGAGCGCGCATCAATTACAAAAGTACCGACCAGCAACATAGCGCCACCGATGATACCTTTGCCAACCAGACTACTGAAATCTCCACCGAAATTTAGTTTGAACAACAACGCATAGACAATCAGGCTCCATAGCGCGGCAAGCATCGGAACCCGAAAGCTGATCTTGAATGAGACATACTGGAAGGCTCGGTAGCTCACACCCATCATGAAAACCAGATAAGAAACGATAGTCACCAAAGCGGCACCCAATATTCCATATACCGGTATTAGAAGAATATTCAGTGCAAGATTGATCAGTGCAGCGACGACACCCCAGAACATGAGCACTTTAGTGTTCTTCTTAATGTACAAACCCGCACCCAATATGTGCATGGAGCCTTCCAGTAAAAAGCTAAAAGCGACAAACGGGATGATTATAGTGCCGGGGTAATATTTCGGGCTGGCGAGAAAGTTCAGCAGATGCGGTGCCACCAGCGAAAACAATGCTATGAACGGCACACCTAAAACGACGTAACTGTGAAAAGTACTCGACAGAAATTTTTGTGTGTTCTCAACTCCCTCACCTTCCCAAACCTGCATGTAATATGGCTTGATTGCCTGTACCACAGCGGTTAACAGAATGATATCGAGATAGGCTGTCAGGTTGTATGAGGCTGAGTACATACCCAGTTCCATTTCACCTAGCATGCCTTGGATGATATAACGATCACTTAGCCGCAAAATCAAACCAAGTGATTCCAGAATCATTAGCGGCACGCCATATAGCAGCATCGCTTTACCCAAAGGTGCTGAGACATCCGACCAGCGGAAATCAAATTCCGGCCAATATCTTTTTGCCGCAAAAACAACACCAGCGATTTCAGCCAGCGCCATGGAAAGCAGGATGAAACCGATATTGACTTCGCCAGCCACCATGATGATCAGGATAAAAACCAGATACAGATACCGTGTGAGTATTTGGGCGAACCCAACTGCAGCACTGCGTTGCTGGGCGCGTAGAAAATTCAATGCACAACTTCCGAGCAGACGCAGAAAAACAATACCCGAGGCAATCGCAAACAACACGGAAATATTATCGAAGTCGGAGACACGCGGTATAAAATTGAATGAGCCAAACATCCAGAGTAGCGTCGTGATAAGTGAAAAAGCGACGAACATGACACTGACCGTGCTGTTCATCTGACCCAGATTGAACGAAAGGTTGGCGTTTTTTATTTGTGCATAGTAACGAATAACCGCATGCTGCATGCCCAGTTTGCCAAAGGCCACAAACAGCGTGAGGCTGGATGTTATAAGGCCTAGAATGCCGTACTCAGATACGGTAAGACTTCGGGTTAACAGTGGGAAGGTGATAATCCCTGCAAGCGCCGTCAACACACCAGCTGATGCATAGTTTCTGACGTGCTTTATGAAAGAACCCGAGGCCACAATAAAGCGCTTCCGCTAGGCTGCCTGTTGAAACGGCTCGTAAAGAGACGATAAGCCACAGAATTCGACGCCTTCTTGCTTGCACCACGACAGCCCTTCGAGCATATCGTCTAAAAAGCGTTGTACATCTTCAGCGGTCTGTGGATATGGGGAAGCCTTTTCAATTATCTCCATAGAATGGAACATCATATTGATGTTAATGACTTCTTTATCAGCATGCTTTTTAAGCTGATATTGAAAGATTTTTTTCATTTGATCGACCGATGCAAACCAAGGACGAAACCAGACCGGATTGCGTCTGAGTAAACGCGGCATAACGGTAACCGGCGCTTCCAATATGCGTTCGGTCGGGTTCCCGCCAGGTACTACGATTTCATCTACCGCAGGAAAATAGGGTTGCTCGGGAGCTTTGCGAAAATCTACCATGCCGTTGGGCTCGGTCCAGCGAATATGTGGCGTTACACTGGTATCCACTTTGTAGCCAAGCTTTTGCAAACTGTTTAATGATTGGCTTGCCGCACCATAGCGACCTGCGCGAAAGCTGGTGGGACGATACCCAAAACAATCAAAAAACAGATTAGACAGGTTTTCCAGCTTGCGGTATTCAATTTCTTCGGGATAACTTGACTGAAAATCAGGGCTGTCGATACCGGCGTAATCCTGAAACTTTTTATCGGGCTCGATAAACGCTGCGTGAAGGTGAGTACCAAACTCATAGTTGCCTTTAAGCTCACGCAGTGTTTTTACACTTTGGGCATCTTCCATGACTTCGACTGTGAGCAGATAGGTAGGAACCGCGCCGATACTATCAAATGCTGTCTGCAACCGATTCGGCACGCCTTCATAGATTGATTCGAACGTGATGGGATTGGCGCGAACCCACTGCGGATCGTGATCACATTCCGTGTCGATCGATACGGTTAGATAGATCTTTTGAACCTGATTAGCCACTGTACACCCCGATAAGCTGATCTATCACGCTGTCCATGCCAAACTTTTCTTCAATAACAACTCGGCCGTGGTTGCCCATGCGCAAATTGTCGTGCTGATTGTCAAAACATTTGCCTAGCAATTCGCCAAGCTTGTCGCTGTCACCCGCTGTGAACAAATGACCAGACTGTCCCTCTTCTATAAGATCATTGTTACCGCCAATATCTGATGCAATAACAGCCCGAGCCGCATGCATTGCCTCAATCACTGAATTAGGAAGCCCTTCAGCGAACGATGGCTGTACATAGAGATCGAGACTGGAATAAAATTCGGCGGTATCTTTGACAAGCCCAAGGAATTCAACCTTGTCTGTTATGCCAAGTTGCTCGGCCTGCGCTCTTAATTGGGGCTCCATGGTGCCCGAGCCTGCCAACACCAACCGCATATCCGCGTTGTTTCGGTCTTGCAAACATTTAGCGAACCCGTCAAGCAGCACATGCACGCCTTTGACTTCACGTAGCCGTCCACAATAACCGATAGTAAACACATTCGAATCCGGCATTGCACTTGCTGGCTGACTAATATCGATACCATTCGGTATTAGCGCTATTTGATCCTGTCTGAAACCAGCTTCCAACAATTTGCTTTGAGTTTGCTTGCTGATTGTTTGTACGTAATCAACATTACGCATGGCCAGTCGCATCAGCAAATTTAGAGGATTGAATCGCTTGCTCTGATCCAGAACACCGCCTTCAAATTCAAAGAAGCCAGAAATTTTTGTCACTATCGGCATCTTACTGAAAGGCCGGACAATACCTGCTGTGGCTGTCAGCAATCTGGTAATGTGAATGTGCATGCAATCATAGTCATTGCGATGTTTAATCAGGAATGCTCCAAATTTAAACATCAAAACAACTGACCCAAGCAGCCTTATATGGGGATAGTTGATTAGTGTAATGGGTATCCCATCGAGTTCAGACTCTTCAAAAGAGCCCTTCACCACATTCGGCGCAAGATACTCAACATTGATTTCGCGTGCTTTTAGTGCATGTGCAAGCTTTATTGCCTGACTCTCGGCACCACCGAGCCCCGGAAACAAGCTGTCCACAACAAACAGGATTCGAAGATCAGATTCGCTTCGTTCTGCTAAGTCACCTGCGGCTTGTGACTCTTGGACATCGGAGCGGTCAAGCACCATCATTGCAGTAACGACTTGAGTTCAATAGTAAGATCAGTGCTCGCGCGACTCGGCGGCGCCCAGCGTAAACCAATCGTTGCCCGGTTTTCAGTTATATCGATAACGTCGACAGTATTACCAGTTGTGTCAGAAACCAGAGTACGTTCGCCGTCAGACACCGAGCCACGATAACCCACTTCCAATTCGAAACTGCGAGTCAATTGGTAAACCAGACGCAATGTGCCCAACACAGATTGTGCGTTGTCCAGACGATTAATAAAATCCTGCTTTTCGTAACTGAGTCCGGTGAATAGACCCAGGCGCGGTGTCAACTCCCGACTAAAAGAAGTGGAAGCGTAGAAATTGTTTCTATCTTCAGAGTCACCCGCGACGGTCAAGCCTGCGTTATCTGCAAGCAGCCTGAAATCAGACTGTCCGAATCCAACACTGGCATCGAACGCAGATAATGCAGACGTATAGTCGTAGGCAAAATCGAGACGGGTCTCATCAAAGAATCCATCACCGTTGGGTGCTAACCCGCTGCCATCAGCTATGAGTGTTTCAATCGTGCTGAGTGTTTGGTCCTGTAAATCGCGGGAGAAAGATGCAGAAATCGCTGTCTGTGGTCCGAGCTGTCGGCCAAAGGTGAGTCGTGCATTTGCACCGTTCAGCGAATTCTCTTCAGTATCGTATCGAGTACCACCAAGCTGCGCTTCGTATGAATTTCTTCCACGTAAACGACGCCAGAATCCGGCAACAGTAAGACGGTTGAAATCACCTTCTAAATCTGATTCCGGGCTATCGGTATAAATATCACCGACATTTATACCCCAGGTGTTTCCACGTTCACTGTCGATTTCCCAACTTGCACTGGCATTGTATAAGGTATCAAGATCGACATCGTCCTCGGATTGATTGATGTAGAGCAACCGAGCGTTGACGCGACTGAAAGAATCTATATCGAAGTTGAATTCAGGGCCAGTAACAAAAACGTTTCGACGACTCTCATCGAAATCGTCGATGCTTTGAATACCATTATCCGATCGAACACCACCCATAACATCGCCAACATACCAACTGAGTGTTCTTGGTGTAATACTCCATTCGGCAGCACCAAAGAATTGGGTAACAGAATTGAAGTCGTCATCGGGATCGTCAATTTGCCGTTGCGCGTTGATTCTTCCTTCAAATGCACCACGGACTTTAGTGCCTTTTTGTTCGCCGAACACACCAAATTCGATGGTACCGGTTTGGCCTTCTACTTCTTCTCCGGCATTGTCTGCCGAAATATTATCAGAAGCAGTAGCTGATATCAGACTTTCAAAACCCAATTCCAGCGCCGCAGCAGAACCAGAAATACAGAGCAGCGCGAGCGCGCAAAAGGCGTTTCTATGCAACACGAAATAGTCAACTCGTTACAGGTCAACCGTCGATTAAGACGGTTGATCATTAATAACAACACCTGCCAGTTTACGTTCGTCAATTTCATCAACGATGCTATCCAGTACCCCGGGGGTAACACCACCGTAGGGCAGAACAAGCACGGTATAGTCGCAAATATCCGACAGAATTCGTGCATCCGCAGAAGTTGACATTGCCGGACCGTCTACAACCACAAACCGATTGTCGTATCGTTCCTTGATATCGACCATCAGTTGCTTGTAACGAGCCGATGTGAAATGTTCAGCACTTATTTCCGTATGACTGCCTATTGGTATAACACGCATTCTTGGTATACCGCTTGGGCTGACTATGTGCTCCACTCCCAACTCTGGGTGTTCCAGGTATTCAAGTAACCCGTGAGAATCATCTCTGCCAATAAGTTTCAACAGCTTATGAATTACAGGGTCATGTAAGTTAGCGTCTACCAGCAAAGATGTTTTAGCTTTGTCGAACGCTATTGTGGCAGCGAGATTGAGTGCAACAAAGCTGCCACCACCCTGTGGGACCACTGAACTGACCAGCACAGAGAAGTTACCTTCTTCTTTGAGACTGTAGAGTTTCGTGCGCAGTTGTCGCATGGCATCAACCAGGCCACGGTTTTTGGAGCGCGGGTGAACAATACCCAGCAACTCAAGCTGACGATCACTGAAGAGTTTTGCCTCTTCCATGTTCGCCAGATCGGCACGCGCCTTGTCAGCAAGACTGACAGAGTCATTAGCCGCACTGAGGTTAGTTCTGCCGCTTGTGGTCCGGTTAACCGGTACCATTGAGCGACCGCTCTCTTTTCTTTTACGACGGGTTCGTTTGCCTTGCTGCTGTTGAACGATCGATCGGACGTTCGCTATCTTGGCTCTATCAGTCATTAAACTGCTCCTTGAGACGCAATAGCCATCGTGTATTTGATGACCGCGACTATTATATAAAGTGCTACCACAAGGATAACGACACCCACCGCCGTGGAAGGTTTTGAAAACATGCCTGGCTTGTCATTCGGCTGCTGCATGTGCGGCACCGTGGTTAAAAGCGGTAGCTCAAGCAGATCGGTGACAGACGACGTCGTACGAATTCTTGGGTCGAGTTTTAAGAACACGACCAGATACATAATTGGCAGTAACAGCCCGAGTACCAGACCCATGGCTGCAATATGCATAAAACGCAAGCCGGTTGGCAATACCGGGAAGTTCGCAGCCTGCTGAATGCTGAACAGAACGCCCTGTTTCTCTGCACCAAGACTCATACTGAGGCGCGCACTTTCTTGCCTGCGAAGCAGATCTTCGTACAGATCTTTATTAATCTGATAATCACGCGTTAGTTCGGTTAACTCGCGCTCCACCTTGCCAGATACAGCTGATCGGTTGATCTCCTGATCGAGCATGACCTTAAGCTGTGCACCTCGCGAACGTTGTGATTCAGCCTCGGCTGTTACGCGAGCAAGATCGGAACGAAGCTGCTGGTAAACCGGGTTCAGGTTTGCACGACCAGAATAAACTGACCCATTGATCGTGTAGGACGCGGTGTCTGACCTGGTCTGTGCCTGTCTGTTAGTTGCACCGGCAATGACTTCCTGAATTTGTTGCTTCAGGCGAACAATGTCCGGGTAGTCGTCGGTGTAAGAGAGTCGTAGCAGATCAATTTGAGACTGCAGTTCATCGACTCTAGCGCGAGTTTGGCTGGCAGCATATTCGACGGCCATTGTCGAAGATTCTGTGGCCAGTTCCCTTTCAAGCGACTTTCTTCGCTGATTGAACTCTGCGTATTGCAGATTGGCCTTTTCCATATCTCGACGCAATTCCACAATCCGCGCATCAACGTTACCCTCGGTTGTTGCACTGATACCCGGGTAGCGTTGTTGAAAACTTTCCAGGCGCGCTTCAGCGTCTTCAAGTTTACTGCGATAAGTTTCCACCTGCCCAACGATAAAGTCGAATGCCTCAGTGGTATCCCTGCTCGAGTCTTGCATGGACTTTTCAAGGAACAAGTCCGCATACAACGTTGTGGTCTCGAACGCTGTTTTAGGGTCGGTGTGTTTGTAGGTCACTTCAAGAAGCTGATTATTCATGTTTCGAATATTGGTGTTCTTGACGATCTCTTCTTTGATTCGTTCACGCTCTATGGCAGATGTTTGCGCAGTCGCGTAACCAACGTCATCTATAATTTTTTCAAGAATCTCGTTGCTGAACAAAGTTTCCTTCGCGACATTTGCTTCGTTTGTGTCAAGCGCTGTCTCAACTCCGGCTACCACTTGCACTGCATTGGTTTTATCAACATGCAGTTGCACACCGGAGGTATATTTCTTTTGCCAGAAAAATGCGGCTATAAGAAATAGCAGAGCTATTACTGTGAAAATCGCGAGCATAGTGCCACGTCTTGCAGCTGCCTCACGGGACAACAGCGGTCCCCATTCATCGAGAGTTATATTACTCATTGCTTGCCAGAATTGCCGTTAATCTTGTTAAAAAAAGAATCCAGTTTCATCGAAAATTAAAATCTTCGTTCCGGAACTGAAATTACATCTCCGGGATACAAACCGTAGTTCGTATCCAACACCCCATCTTTTAAAATACTTTCTAAAAAAACGGGGTAAATCTTCGTGTCACCGTTGATTGTTCTGTACAGTTTTGCCGCCTCAGGAGACGCGAATTCGTTCACTCCTCCAGCCTCCAAAACCAGATCGAGAACAGTCATTCCCTCACGGTGACTGATCGACTTGGGCTCAGCGACACCGCCGACCACCCGCACTCGATTTTTAAATTCATCACTGTTTAGCTCTTCAACAATAATCGATACCTTTGGGGTTCGAATAAATTGCAAAAGCTTCTGTTCAGTGTCTCGCGCAATCTCGTCAGGTGTGCGCTTACCTGCCAGGACGTCACCAACCAAAGGTACGGAGATATAGCCGTCCGGGCGAACAGGTACTCGTACAGACAGGTCCGGGTTCTTCCATACGCTGACACTAACTATGTCGCCAGAGCCCAATCGGTACTCCGGAGCTGCGCTGGGTCCCTGCTCGGGTGGACGGAATTCTTCGGGAAGTGCGCCACCGCGACTGCCACACCCTGCCAGCACTATTGTGAAAAAAACCAACGTGTATCGCAAAAACTTCATTTATTCAAAATCTCCGGGCCTATTTAAGTGCCTGATCTTGCGTTCATTCCAGTGGTAACTGAATCTGACACCATTAAAAGACGTTCTATTCGTACGTCTCAGTATTAGCGGCAGCATTACCGCAAAAATTACAGTGCATCGCCAAACTGCCCAGCCAACAAGCATACTGGACATGTAATATTATTACCTTGAGGTGTGTCCTAAACTCGCACCGGTCGGCGCGGCGTACCACAAAATTCTACATCCGCCACATATTAACCAAAGCTCACAATAATATGAGTTAAACGTCTGTAAGCTATCGTGACATTAAAGGCCTATTTTGAGGCTTGGAGATCAATGTGGCAATTCAATTTCAGCGCGATTATGAGTTACTGGAGCTGGAACCGAGCTCGGATTGGGAACAAGCAAGTGCAAGCTACCGCAAACTGGTGCATGCCTGGCACCCCGACCGGTACGCCCAGCGTCCGCGCGAGCGCGTTCATGCGCAACAGCATTTTATTGAATTAACTAAAGCTTTCAACAATTTGCGTTCGTTTTATCGTAAGAACAAGCGGCTGCCGTTTGAACCAATCAAGCAATCAGTTGCCGATGCACCCGAGCCTCCAGCGCACAAAAGGGTTAAGCCGGCAGACGATGCGGTCATGGAATCCAGTATTTTAAACAAACGTAAACCTTCATCGAATTCGGACAAATCTGGTCGCAGCAAGTCATTCATGTGGCTTGTACCTGCTGCTGCAACAATTTGTGCAGGCCTTGCTGTGTTCATTGTTATAGATATGAACACCAACAAAAAGTCTGTAGAGGAAGCAAAACGTATTCTACAAAACGTTGAGCCGAGCGAGTTTCTGGTTGATTCAACGAAGGTATCAGAAGCAAATAACCGCGCAAAATTTGTAAACGGGCCTGGCACCAGCGGAAAGATGGGTGACAAGTTAGCGAAGGATCTATTCAAGTAACGATTTTACCGGCACCTCAAACCGTGCCAAGGCCAACTACCCGATCGAACTAATACCAAGCGCTTACCGAGCACCTTTGCCAAACAACACCACCTCAGCAGTTTGGCAAAGAATCAGCATATCAAGAAAGATCGTGTGGTTCTTGATGTAGTACAAATCATATTCCTGCTTTTGCACTGAGTCTTTTAACGATGCTCCGTACGGGTAACAGACCTGTGCCCAACCCGTGATACCAGGCTTCACCGCATGGCGTTCCCGATAGTATGGAATTTCTTTTGTCAGCTCCTCAACAAACTGCGGTCGTTCCGGCCGCGGACCGACAAAACTCATGTCACCGCGCAATACATTAAGTATTTGGGGTAATTCGTCAATGCGGGTTTTCCGAATGAATTGCCCGACAGCCGTTACCCGCGAATCGTTTTTGGTTGCCCATTGGGCAACGCCGTCTTTTTCCGCATTGATCGACATGCTTCGAAATTTCAGTACCCGAAAAGGTTCACCCAAATGCCCAACTCGCACCTGACCATAAAATACCGGGGCGCTCAAACCATCTTCCAGTTTTATGGCAATAATTGCCAATAACATAAAAGGCCAGGTAATAAGCAGAATGAGCAGGCTGGCAAACACGTCGAAAAAACGCTTTGACACATCGCGAATGGCACCACTGTCAAAACCTTCTGAGTAAATCAACCAATCCGGACGCAGAATGTCCAGCGGTAACTTGCCCTGCTCCCGTTCAAAGAAACCCAGCAAGTCGATGACATCAATGCCAATTAACTTGCAGTCAAGTAACTCATCAAGCGGCATACCATCACGTCTTTCATCTGCTGCAACCACAATTTCATCTATCGCCTGCTCAGTGCAATAGTCCAGCAAACGCTTTTCACCCAATTCGACGACCATCGCAGAGTCAACCGCTACCGATTTGTCGGTTGGCAGTTTCAGGTAACCAACAACGCGAAATCCGCGACGATCTACCCTACGACGCAGGCGCCTGGGTATGGATGCGGCTTTTTCACCTGCTCCCAACACCAGTACGCGGATTTTGAGAATGTCTCTGTCCACGTAGTAAAAAAACATTGGTCGTATGGTACCGACCATGAAGAAGGCCACAATAATAGCCAAGGCAAAAACACCCCGGCCAAGATACAGGCTCGGTATCAGGTAATACATGAGTGCCAAAACCACAGCACCGCACAAAAAGCCAATGACTGACCTTAGAAATACCCCCAGAATCCCGCCACGGAACCGGCTCTGATACAAGCCCATGGCCATCATCGTGATGGGCATAACCAGACCAAATAACACCGAAGTGACCACCGGCGAGTTAACGCCGCCTTCGATTTCGGTCATGCTTCGACCATCAAAACGAACGTAAAGCGCCACGTACACCGCAGCCACACAGACACAAAACTCAATTAGAGCGAGCAGCAAGAACGGCACCCGCAGGTGCATCTTGAAAAACTTAAACGTCGCCACGGCGGATTATTGTCCCAGTCATGCTCATTCCAAAAATAGCGGTGCTCACGCGAAAAACTGTAGTCGAATTCAATACTTACTCCTGGCTGCCGCTAAACCAGATGCGATCCGGAGTTCCACTCAAATGATTGAATCGGTGCAAACAGAACTAGAGCAACATCTCGACACACTCGAAATTGGCTCCACCAGAAACTGGGAAGATATTGAAAAACAATATCGCCTGCTTATACAACGCTGGCACCCGGATAGAAATTCGGGTGAAAACCTTGATCTTGCACAAACCAAGTTCATCGAAATTAATACCGCTTTTAAGGCGGTTAGAGAACAGTATCGCAAAACTGGTTCCATCCCGAGGCGTTTGCCTCCGGAACAAAAAGGCCCGTTACTTGGCATCAAAAAAGAGGTCGTCGTAAAACCGCCATTGTATAAAAATAAACTGCTTGTAAGCGCTGTGCTGGGCATCGCCTTACTCGGAGTCTTCGGCGCAGTATTGTGGTCGTTAGATACGCGTTTAGCAGAAAACAATCGTGACAGAGCTAAAGTTGAAAAAGTCAGCAGTGATATTGAAGCTGCTGCGGCGGCAAAAAAGGAACTGGAAAGATCGGACTCAATTATAGAGCAGTCCTCTAACGAGACGGATCCGTAGGTATTAATACTTAAACGTTGCAGGCTTGAACGCCAGGCACAGATATTTTCGACCGGTCATTCTTAACAAATCGTTTCGATGCAGTCCGAAACGCTTGTTTGGATACCGTATAATTCGCACACTTATTCGGCGTGGCGGCCGATAACTATTATTGATAATAACGGTACTTGGATAGCGATGTTCACAATTGCAGCAGACGATAAATTGGCAGTTATTGGACTGGGCTATGTCGGCTTACCCTTGGCAGTGGAGTTCGGTAAAGCTTCCCCTACCATCGGTTTTGATATTAACGCAGAGCGAATTGGCGAACTGAACCGTCAGATAGATCGCACTCTGGAAGTGTCAACCGAAGAGATGGCCGAAGCCAGCCACCTGAGTTTCACCAGTAATATTGAAGATCTTCGGGCGTGCAAAGTATTTATTGTCACGGTTCCTACGCCAATAAACAGTCACAAGCAACCCGACCTGACTCCACTCATAAAGGCCAGTGAAGCCATTGGTTCGGTTATGCAAAGCGGTTCGGTCGTCATTTACGAGTCAACGGTATACCCTGGTGCAACCGAAGAAGTCTGTGTACCGATACTTGAAAGGCAATCCGGGCTTACTTTTAATAAAGATTTCTTTGCAGGCTACAGCCCAGAGAGAATTAATCCGGGCGACAAAGAACACCGGGTCAGCACCATTATGAAAGTCACAGCCGGCTCAACCCCGGAAGTGGCCTCCGAAGTAGACGAACTCTACAAGCGCATTATTACCGCTGGTACTCACAGTGCCAGCAGTATTAAAGTCGCCGAAGCCGCCAAAGTCATAGAGAACACGCAGCGCGATCTGAACATCGCACTCATTAACGAATTGGCGATAATCTTTGACAAGCTCGGAATCGATACTCTTGAAGTACTCGAAGCGGCCGGCACAAAATGGAATTTTCTGCCGTTCAGACCAGGTCTGGTTGGTGGTCATTGCATCAGCGTCGACCCATACTATCTAACGCATAAAGCGCAGGAAATCGGTTACCACCCTCAAGTTATTCTTTCGGGTCGGCAAATCAATGACAACATGGGCAGTTTCGTTGCTGGTCAAGTGGTGAAAATGCTCACTCAGAGAAAGGTACATGTTGTTGGTGCAAACATTCTTATCCTGGGTTTGGCATTTAAAGAGAACTGTCCCGACCTTCGCAACACCCGTGTGGTCGATATTATTTCCGAGCTCGATACCTACCACGCGAATGTAGAAGTTTACGACCCCTGGGTAGATCCTGCAGAAGCCGAACATGAATACAGCATTTCACCTGTGAAGAACCTTGAAAAAGGTCGCTATGATGCAATTATTCTTGCGGTAGGACACAAGCAGTTTATTGAAATGGGTACGGATGCCATCAGGGCTCTGGGGCGCGAAAATCATATTTTGTATGACATTAAAAGCGCACTCCCAAAAGACGATGTCGATGCAAGACTGTAGGTTTCATCAATATCTATAAATAGAATTGGCTAACAGACTCACTTAATTATGAAAGTCCTTATTACCGGTACAGCCGGATTTATCGGTTCCACACTTGCATTGAAACTGCTCGCCCGGGGCGATGAAGTCATCGGCATAGACAATGTCAATGATTACTACGACGTGAATCTTAAACTCGCCAGACTGGAACGAGTCAAAGCCCACTCGGGGTTTACCGAGGTGCGTTGTGATCTGGAAGATCGCGATGCTGTTGCCGAAGCGTTCAAGAAACACAAACCGGAGCGCGTTGTGAACCTCGCCGCTCAGGCCGGCGTGCGTTATTCACTCGAAAACCCGTACGCTTATATTGACGCCAACATTGTTGGCCACCTGAACATACTGGAAAACTGTCGTTACAACGAAGTTGAGCATCTGGTGTATGCCTCCAGTAGCTCCGTTTATGGTTCGCATACCAATATGCCTTTCTCAGTGCATGAGCCGGTAGATCATCCGGTCAGCCTTTATGCGGCTACCAAGAAATCCAATGAGCTTATGTCTCACACCTATAGCCACCTGTTTGGAATTCCTACTACCGGCCTGCGATTTTTCACCGTTTACGGCCCGTGGGGCCGCCCTGACATGGCACTGTTTATGTTCACCAAAAACATCCTTGCCGGCGAACCAATCAATGTGTTTAATCACGGCAAGCACAAGCGTGACTTTACCTACGTAGACGATATTGTTGAAGGCGTGACTCGAACGCTGGACAAAATCGCCACAGCTGATACTGCCTGGGATAGTGATAAACCAGACCCGGCTACCAGTAACGCGCCATTTCGTGTTTACAACATTGGCAATAACAGCCCTGTTGACCTTGAACACTACATTGCTGTACTTGAAGACTGTCTTGGCAAGAAAGCCATTAAGAATCTGCTGCCATTGCAGCCAGGTGATGTTCCTGACACCTATGCTGATGTAAGCGACCTGACCAAGGACGTTGACTACAAGCCGGACACCAGCGTAGAAGTTGGTATCGCCAACTTTGTTGAATGGTATAGAGACTACTACAAAGTCTAGAGTCGTCCCTTTATCCTGTAAGCCCACCAGCCGATCTGCTCGTGCAGTAGCAGATCGAATTTTTGCAGGGCCGTGATCTGCGGCCACATCGCATAGTTCGGCACATTCTCAATACCGTGTCGATCTACCGCCACGGGACACACCGTCAAACCCTGCTTTTCAAACACCGCTTTTGCACGCTTCATGTGCAAGGCGGATGTAATCAGGTTGATGTGCAAATCAAACTCACGCTGTTCGATCAGCGCTCTAACGTTGCGTGCATTTTCAAAAGTGTTTTGAGAGGTTGACTCTTCATGAATTCGTGCAGAAGGTATACCTAGGTCCAGAAGATAGTGACGCAAAATTTCCGCTTCAGTAATCGTGCGCAAGGCCCCACCAGCAACAATCACAGGCACATCGATAAATGTTTTTGCAAGTTCGTTGGCCGCGGTGGCACGCACAAACGTGCGATGCCCCATGTGCTCCACCTGCTCTTTTGATTTCACTCGAGAATCAACACCACCACCCAACAGCACAATTGGCCGTGCAGCCAGACAGTCTGGTTGCGCCTGATACTGATTCTCATAATGCAACAGCATCGGATTAACAATGCGCGGCGCGCTCATAATGAACATGCCGCCGAGCCACGTAAAGGCAGCCAGCAGCAGACCCAGGCTCATTCTGTTTCGAGCGAGCAGCAAAAACACCACTATTGAAAGTAGAAAAATCAGTCCGATTGGATCGATCAGCCAGTCGCGAATCAGGCCCATAAGTGACATAAGCAAATTGAAATAAGTGAATTCCGCTTGAAAAACGGCGAGTCTACAATGATTTGAAGCAACAATTACTCCCGTTGAGGACTTATGATTGGTATCATTATCATTAGCTGTGCAAATAATGAGTCAAACCGGTTGTATCCATGCCCAATCACGATCCCAATAACCTGAACCAACTGCGGCAATTGCGCTCGTTCTGCGAGGCAGCTCAGTCGGGCAGTTTCTCCAAAGCAGCTGAAAAGCTCAAACTCTCGCAGCCGTCTGTGTCACTGCAAATTCAAGCACTGGAAAAAGACCTGGACACCCTGCTATTCGAACGCAGCGGCCCAAAAATCAGACTGACACCTGCTGGAGAACTATTACTCGAAATGGCCCGCCCACTGGTCGACGGCATTTCACGTTTGGCAGACGGCTTTTCTGCCAGGCTCGGTCAGGTGCATGCTGGTCCTTTGGACGTAGCATCGGGTGAGGCCACGCTACTCTATATTCTGCCGGATATCATCAATGCGTTTTCTTCAGAGTATCCGCAAATTGATTTGAAGCTGCACAACGTTACCGGTCGAGACGGTATGGCTTTGCTGCGAGCTGATAAAGTTGACTTCGCTGTTGGCTCCATGATCGATGTACCAGATGACATGGTTTACCACCCGATTTATGACTTTAAACCTGCGCTGATCATGTGCAAGGGACATCCGCTGGAAGAGAAAGAGAACGTCAGTCTTGAGGACATCAGCCATTATGGTCTGATTTTGCCGCCGCGACACCTGAGCACCTGGAACCTTGTCGACCTGGTTTTTCAACAACACGGACTCGAATACAATGTAGTCATGGAAGTTGGCGGATGGGAAGTGATTAAACGTTACGTTGAATCCGGTACAGGTATCAGTATTGTCACCAGCATCTGTCTGAGAGGTTTCGAGAATCTGTCGGTCAGACCCATGGAGTCCTATTTTCCAACCCGAAGCTACGGTGTCGTTGTGCGCCGTGGAAAGTTTCTTTCGCCGCAAGCCAAGCGCTTTCTGGAACTCATGGACGGTGAATTCTTTGCAAAGCAAACCGTTCCACCAGCAAATCGAAAGAAACTTTCACGCGACGACTCGCTAATCACTCACTTGTGAACATGCGTAATACCCATGTCATCGTTGGCATGTCCGGCGGCGTTGATTCATCGGTCGCGGCACTGAGACTTGTGCAACAAGGCTATTCAGTGTCAGGTATCTTCATGCAGAACTGGGAAGATGACGATGAACACTGCACGGCTCGACAAGATTATCGCGACGCCAAAGGCGTTGCTGACAAACTGGGTATACCCCTTAGTACGGTTAACTTTGCCGATGAGTATTGGGAACGGGTGTTCGAACACTTCCTGACCGAATACGGTGCGGGTCGCACGCCTAACCCCGATATTCTTTGCAACAAGGAAATCAAATTCAATGCCTTCCTTGATCATGCGCTCGAACAAGGTGCTGATGCCATTGCCACCGGGCATTATGTGCGTCGAAGAACCCAGTCCAATCAGACTGATCATGCTGTAGAACAGGCAACTGCACTGGCCATTGGTGGTGCGGGAACGAAAAAATCGGTGCAACTGATTCGAGGCAGCGACGCCAACAAGGATCAAAGCTACTTCCTGTACACACTGAACCAGCGACAGCTTGCATCCAGCCTGTTTCCCGTTGGTGATCTTGCCAAACCCGATTTACGAAAAATGGCTCAAGATGCCGGTATTCATGTGCATAACAAGAAAGACAGCACGGGGATCTGCTTTATCGGCGAACGCAAATTCAATACGTTTCTTGCCGAGTACCTGCCAGCACAACCCGGCGAAATCCGAACTGATAGCGGAGAAACAATAGGCACACACAATGGCCTGATGTTCTATACGCTGGGACAAAGACAAGGGCTGGGCATCGGTGGCCTGGCTACTGCGGATGATTCTCCGTGGTATGTGCTTGCCAAAGATGTACCGAACAATACCCTGATTATCGGACAGGGCCACGATCACCCAATGCTGTTCAGATCTTCTCTAACTTCCCACGATATGCACTGGGTATTCGGAAAACCTCCGGCACAACAATTTCGCTGCAGTGCAAAGGTGCGGTATCGACAGCAAGATCAAAGTGTCAATATCAAGGTAAACCCTAACGGTCACATTCAAGCGCTGTTCGATGAGCCCGTACGGGCCATTACACCAGGGCAATCCATCGTTCTTTATCTTGATGATGTTTGCCTGGGAGGCGGTATAATAAGTGACTTCAACCAAACCGCTGATTCAGAACATTTGCCTGTGCAAGCTTCCAACAACACCTCGGCCGGTACACAGCTATAATTTTTCATGGCAACGATAAAAACACCCGAGAACCAGACCCTGGCACTTGCTGGAATCTTTCAGTCAGTTCATTTATGCAAGTCACTGGCAACCACTGGCCAATGTGACCAGGATGAACTGCGCGGTACGCTGCGCTCCATACTCACACTGAACAGCGAGCGTGTTATCGACGCCTATGGTGGCTCTGCACGTTCCTTGAATCGAGGCCTGCGATTACTACGCAGCCAATTTGCCGGTAACGATGAAACACGCGATCTGGAGCTTGCTCGCTATGCGCTGGCACTGATTCAACTTGGTACCAATGTGCTGAGCGACGATCGTACCGTGGAAGAGCTGCGTATCGGTATTAGTCGGGTGCAGTCTCAGGATGGAGACGTCGTCGAGCAGGACCTGATCAACAATCTGGCAAATATCTACCGCAGCAGCATCAGTAGTTTGTCGCCACGAATTATGGTCAGCGGCGATCCAGGTTTCCTGAACGATGCGGACACCGCGTCAACCATCCGTGCGGCTTTGCTTGGAGGCATAAGATCGGTGGTACTTTGGCGTCAATGTGGAGGCAGTCGACCCAAGCTCGTTATGAACCGCGGCCAGTATGCCCGGCTTGCCGAGCAACTGCTGCTCGAGTAACGTGAATCGGTCCACAAGACAGTGTAAAAGCTGGTAAATGCTTAAACTTTTGAAACACTGAACCCCGGAATCTTGCTGCTGTACCCCTCCCGTAGTACCTTACCCTTGCTCGCCTAAATGGCATAAATATTGAGCGTCAACTAAACCACGCACGTATCGACTTGCAGCAGTTTAGCCTGATCACTCACTGCACAAGCAATGGAATCGATGCAGAAGCAATGGAATCGATTTTAGTGATCGTAATTAAACAAGTAGGCTTGCCGTTGTCATCCTGCCCGGAGTCAATATCACCGCATGCCAGTCGAGTTCGTTAACGATATGCACAGTAGTACACGACCACTGGTTTCTGTCATTTTCCCCGTTTATAACGAGGAAGCACTGTTGCGTGCGCATATTTGTGAAGTCTGTGCCTATACAGACTCACTAACAGATCGGTTTGATTTTGAAATTCTGATTGTTAATGACGGTAGCGCTGACAGCACGGGCCAAATAGCCGATGAGCTGGCGGAAGAATTCGAGACGGTGAAGGTGCTTCACCACCCAACAAACTTCGGTGTGGGACAGGCACTCAAATTTGGTATTGCCAATACACGCGGTGACTACGTTGTCACCATGGATGTAGATTTAAGCTACGACGTACAGCATATCGACCAACTGGTCGATAAGATGCGTGACTCTCACGCAAAGATTGTACTCGCCTCCCCTTACATGCAAGGCGGTTCTATTTCGAACGTTCCTACTTTGCGACGCGTGATGAGCATTCTGGGCAACCGCTTTCTAAGGTTTTTCAGTTCAAGCAACGCATCAACCATTACGTCAATGGTACGCGCCTATGATGGCAGATTCGTTCGAGCTATGGACTTCCGCTCAACCGGTCTGGACCTTATGCCAGAAACACTTTACAAGGCTATGGTGGTCAGAGCAGAAATAGCTGAAATGCCAGCAAGGCTCGACTGGGGACCACAACTGAAATACGGTGAGAACCGAACATCAAGCATGCGACTGCTGAAGCATGTGTTCTCAACCATTATGTCCGGTTTTTTATTCCGGCCGATGTTCTTCTTCATTATTCCGGGTTTACTAATCAGTGCATTCGCAATCTACGCTGATATTTTAATGTTCGGTCATTTCTTTGATGCTCTAAGAGACGTGCGTGCGGAAGATGAAAATGCACCAGTTGGAAGGGCACTTAAGAGGGCTTATGCATTTGCACCGCATGCGTTTGTTTTTGCCATGCTTTCGACGATGATGGCAATCCAACTGCTCGGGCTCGGTGTCTTATCAATGCAAAACAAACGCAACTATGAAGAGTTGTATTATCTGAACACAACCAAGCTGCATGCTTTAAAAGAATCTGTGGAATCAAAACGAAATGACGAGTAAAACAATACTGGTAACGGGTGTTGCCGGATTTCTGGGTTCGAACCTGGCTGATCGCTTACTTCAGGATGGTCATAAGGTTATCGGGATCGACAATTTGTCCATGGGGCACATGTCGAACCTGAAAACTGCGAGTGAGCATGACCATTTTGAGTTTATTGAAGGTGATGTCACTAACGAATCGGTGTTTAGTGCGATAACAAAAGATGCCGATATTCTCGTTCATCTGGCTGCGTTTAAAATCCCACGCTACGGAAAAGCCATTGATACCTTGAAAATCAATTATCACGGAACTGAAAACGCGCTGGAGTTTGCCCGTCAACGCAATATCAAATGTGTGTTGGCCTCTACCTCCGATGTGTACGGTAAAAACCCCGATGTACCGTTTTCCGAAATCCATTCAAACAGCGTGATTGGTTCATCGACAACACCACGATGGGCTTATGCGGTGTCTAAATTGTTTGATGAACATCTGGCGCTGGCTTATCAGGACGCCTACGGCTTTCCGGTAACACTGCTGCGGTTTTTCGGCTCTTATGGACCAAACCAAGCACTCTCCTGGTGGGGGGGGCCACCACCGGTATTCATTAATTCTGTATTGAATGACGACGTCATTCCGATTCATGGTGATGGTCAGCAAACACGCAGCTTTACCTATGTCTCAGACACAATCGATGGAATCGCAGCAGCAATCTATAAAGACGAAGCCAACGGTGAAATTCTGAATATCGGGAGCCAGGAAGAAGTGACCATACTGGAGTTAGCAAAACGGGTTAAAGCGGTTAGCAAGACTCCTGGTGAACTCAAATATGAGCTGGTGCCCTACGCCTCTTTTAGCAAGAGCAACTATGAAGATGTAATGCGACGCGTTCCTGATGTCACTCACAGTAAGAAAATACTGGGCGTAAGTGCGCAGGTTTCGCTCGATGACGGACTGGCTAAAACCATCGAGTGGCAAATAAAAGCAATGGAAGAGCGCGGGTTCGAGAAAAAGGGAAGCTAGGTCCAGTGGCTGGCAAAGAAATAGGCATTGTCGGAGCCGGCTTAATGGGCATGGCGCTGGCGCATAAGCTCAGCGCCGATGGTCATATAGTGACTGTCATTGAACACAGTGACAAACCCGGAGGGCTGGCAACATGGCACAACTTCGGGGCTTTTACCTGGGACCGGTTCTACCATGTCATCTTACCCTCTGATCGTCATTTAATTGGACTGATCAATGACCTGGGAATGTCTGATCACCTGCAATGGCAAAGAACCTATACCGGCTTTTATGTTGATAACAAACTGCACTCCATCAGCAGCAACATGGAGTTTTTAAAATTCCCTTTGCTGTCACTGACTTCCAAAATTCGATTGGGCTTTACCATGTTGTACGGTTCAAGAATCAACAACTGGCAAAAACTCGAAACACAAAGCTGCGAACAGTGGCTGCGACGCGTGTCAGGTAACGAAACATTTGAAAAACTCTGGAAACCACTGCTATTGGCAAAGTTAGGGCCCAGTTACAAGCGGGTATCTGCCGTGTTCATCTGGTCGTACATTAAACGCATGTTTTCTGCACGTGATAAATCTGCCAGTGCAGAGCAGCTCGGGCATGTCAAGGGTGGGTACAAAAGCATCTTTCACACGCTACAAAACAGCATCACTTCAGCGTCAGGGAACATACGGTTAAACGAATCGGTATCAAATATTCAACCAACGACAGACGATCGCATGCATGTTCAGACAGACAAGCAATCTTACGACTTTGATCATGTTGTCTGCACCAGCCCAGTCAACGTATTGAACCAAATCGTCAGTCCAGAAATGATCAAGTTAGGAAAACCAGGGTTGGAAGCGACAGACCAAGCTGTTTCCAATGCCGGTGAAGAGGTTGAATATCTGGGTGTTGTCTGTGTAGTGATCGTATCCAAAACACCGCTGACACACTATTATGTTGTTAATATTGCCGATGACTCCGTTCCATTTACCGGACTCATTGGCATGAGTAATGTCGTCAATCCGGAAAATACAGAAAACCACCATTTAACCTACCTGCCCCGCTACATGCTCTCAACCGACGATGAGCTGAAAAAACCAGACAATTATTTTAAAGAGCGGTTTTTAGCTGGTATTAAATCGATGTTTCCCGACTACAACATGGATGACATTGTTAGTGTGCATGTTAATCGGGCAATAAAGGTACAGCCTTTACAAGTGCTGAATTATTCGAACATTGTCCCCGAAGCGCAAACCAGGCACCACAGACTACACGTACTCAACACAAGCCAGTTTGTTAATGCCACTTTGAACAACAACGAAGTGATTGCTGCAGTCAATGCGTTTTACCATACTTTTTCGAATCAGCTTCAAATCAAATAAAAGCCATGGAAGACAAAGCTGAATTTTTTGCGCATGAAACCGCCTGGATTGACGACGGTTCTGTTATTGGTGAAGGCACCAAGATCTGGCATTTTTCGCACATCATGCCCAACTGCACCATTGGCCGCAATTGCAACTTCGGACAAAACGTTGTGGTTTCACCCGATTGCATTATCGGAAACAACGTAAAGATACAGAATAACGTGAGCGTATACAGCGGTGTGATTCTCGAGGACGACGTATTCTGCGGACCTTCCATGGTTTTCACTAACGTGATTAATCCCCGTAGCCACGTGAATCGAAAAAGCGAATATCAACAAACTCTGGTAAAACGAGGGGCATCGATTGGAGCTAATGCCACGGTTGTGTGTGGAAACACAATCGGCCAGTACAGTTTCATTGGTGCAGGCTCGGTTGTCATCAACGATGTGCCCAACTATGCAAAGGTAGTGGGTAACCCCGCTCGGCTTATTGGCTACGTTTGCTATTGCGGTGAAAATCTGGAGTTACCTGTTGCCGACTCTGAAACAGGTTCTTGCACTTGCAGTGCATGCAACCGCCAATACGAAAAAACCAGCGCTGGTGTTGCGCCACTGACAAAAGCAGACAACTCATGAAGCTGGTATCCATTGTCGGCGCGCGACCACAGTTCGTTAAACTGGCACCTTTAACCAGGGCGTTCGAACAACACGCACAAATTCAACACAGCATCATTCATACGGGTCAGCACTATGATGACAAAATGTCGGCTGTGTTCTTTGACGAACTGGAATTGCCCAAACCCGATCTGAATCTGGATATCGGTTCTGCCAGTCACGCAGTACAAACCGGCAACATGATGATGCGATTGGAGGAACAATTTTTAAATTTGAAACCAGATGCGGTGCTGGTGTACGGAGATACAAATTCTACGCTTGCGGCCTGCATGGCGGCAGCCAAGATCCATCTCCCTATTGCACACATAGAAGCCGGACTGCGAAGTTTTAATCGAAAAATGCCCGAAGAAATCAATCGTGTGGCAACCGATCATTGCAGTGATCGTCTCTATGCACCGACACCAGCAGGCATGAGCCATTTGCGATCTGAGAATCTTGAATCGCGAGCGATCATGACCGGAGATGTTATGCGCGATGCCGTAATGCATAACATTGAACTGGCACACAGCAAAAGCAATATCGTAGAACGCTTGGAATTACATGGCAAGCCATTTGCCGTTCTTACACTGCACAGACCATCCAATACCGACACAGCAGTGCTGCCAGAGCTGATCAAAGCAATTAATGCACTATCCGCTGACACCATGCCAGTCGTCTTTCCTGTGCACCCACGCACGCGCGCCTTACTGGAAAAGACAGACAAACAAGGCTATTCGTCAATCCGCTTTATTGAACCACTGGCGTACCTTGATATGCTGAGTCTGGTTCAAAACGCAGCTATTGCGTTAACCGATTCGGGCGGGTTACAAAAAGAAGCGGCTTTTTTGGAAACACCGTGCGTTACATTACGAGAAGAAACTGAATGGACTGAAACAGTCGAAATGGGTGTTAATCAATTGGTTGGCAACGACACCGGTTTGTTACGCGATACCGTTAATCGCGTTGTTTCTTCGTCCTCACCCTTCACAGGCCAGATTCTGGCCGATATGAATCGTTTTTTTGGAACTGGCAAAGCTGCACATGTCATCACGGAAGACATACTGCAATTTTTCCAAGCACAAGCCTGATAATAGGTCAGGCTTAATTTGACTAGGACAGAACAATGGACGCAAACAAGGATATCGTTAATATTGGTGTAGTCGGTGTTGGTGGCTGGGGAAAAAACCTGGCTCGCAACTACAGCCAGATACTGAAAGCGAATCTGCGCTACATCTGCGATCTCGATCAGGCAACACTGGAAAAACTCGCCCCGCTCGTCCAGCCTGAAAATATCACCACTGACTATCAGGAGTTGCTGGACGACAATAAGCTCGATGCCATTGTTATTGCGACCAACGGACCTACACACTACTCACTATGTAAGCAGGCATTAGAAGCGGGTAAAGATGTTTACGTAGAAAAACCGTTCGTTATGGCATCGGCTGAAGCCCGAGAACTCATTCAACTGGCTGATGAAAAGTCACAGGTACTCATGGTCGGTCACCTGCTTGAGTATCATCCGGTTATAGAACACCTGAAAAAAATGATTGAAGATGGAGAACTGGGTGATATTCGCTATATCTACGCGCAAAGACTGAACCTTGGCACAGTTCGACAAGATGAAAATGCTCTGTGGAACTTTGCTCCGCACGATATTTCAGTCATTCTGTACTTACTCGGATTAAAACCATCAGATATCTCTGCCCGAGGGCAGGCCTATCTACAACCCGGTGTTGAAGATGTCATGTTTCTCACCATGAATTTCAATGACCAGGCAATGGGGCATGTGCACGTTAGCTGGCTGGATCCACATAAAACGAGAAAGATTACTATTGTTGGAAGTAAGCGCATGGCGGTGTTCGATGACCTGGAGCCATCAGAGAAGCTAAAGATTTACGATAAAGGTGTCGAGCTCAATATGGACTATGACACCTACGCAGAATACGTTGGTCTTCGTTTTGGCGATATCACTATTCCACACATAAAAGTGGGAGAACCACTGCGTGCTGAATGCGAACACTTTCTATCATGCATAAGAAACCGGGCAACACCCAGAAGTGACGGCGAAGACGGATTTCGCGTGGTAGAAGTATTGGAAGCAGCCGATTTGTCATTGTCCCAAAATGGCAATCCGGTTGCTATCGACGGAGCCTCATCATGAGCCAAAAACGGAACATGAGCCTGTCGCTCGACCTGGATAACCAGTGGGCTTATATGCAAACTCACGGCGACGCCGGCTGGAAAGAGTTTCCCAGCTATCTGGATACTGCTGTACCACGCATTCTGTCGTTTCTTGAACGTAGAAATATCAAAATTACCATGTTCATCGTTGGACAGGATGCCGCGCTTGAAAAGAACCAAGAGGCACTGGCACAACTCAGCGCTGCAGGCCATGAGATTGCAAACCACAGTTTTCATCATGAACCCTGGCTCCATCTTTACTCACCAGCACAGCTCGATGAGGAATTGGCAAAAGCCGAAGATGCGATAGAAAAAGCGACAGGTGTACGTGTTAATGGGTTCCGCGGACCTGGTTTCAGTCTTTCCACCGCAACATTGAACGCACTTGTAAAACGTGACTACGCCTATGACGCAACCGCATTCCCAAACATTCTGAATCCGTTTGCTCGGGCGTACTTTTTTTCCAAAAGTCAGCTAAGCGATGAACAGAAAGAGCAGCGGCGAGCCTTGTTTGGCACTTTCTCAGACGCATTTCGTCCGGTTAAACCTTATCGATGGAACATGGATCAGACACAATTATTGGAATTGCCGGTAACCACAATGCCGGTTTTCAAAACACCGATACATTTTAGCTATCTTATTTATCTTGCAGGATACAGCTCATCGATCGCCAAGCTATATACCTTCATAGCAGCGCAAATGTGTCGAATCACCAGCACAGAACCGTCTCTGTTACTGCATCCGCTGGATTTTCTGGGCAAGGATGATAAAACAGGGCTTGAATTTTTTCCTGCAATGAATATGGACAGCAGCCACAAAATTGAACTAATGGATATGTTTTTCGATGTGTTGGAAAATCGGTTTTCAGCTCTGCCAATTGGAGAGTATATCGCTGGCCTTGATAATACCAAGCCTATCCCGGTTTTTGAACCAGCATTTCGTCAGGATCAAACCGGGTTTGAACACACGCCCGGCAGTAGCTAAATATCTAAATAACTTTGTCAATAATCAAGACAAGATTGATCAGTTACTAGCACATCTACCGAAACAGTGTTTGGCACCTGATTGCCTATCATTGGTAAAGGAGTAGCCAGTTCTTCCATTACAAGAAACTGCTTCAACCCATCCATTAACTCAACAAACTGATGCTCGGTATTCATCATGCCATTAACAAAGATAAACATCTTGATATCGTACATTTGAATTTGCTCTGCCATCCCGGCTAAATCGAAAGGTTCGTTAGCGTAGACTTGAGCGGTTGTGAGTGTAGGCACTTGAGTATGCAAATGCATAAGCTGCCCGTCATTACTCCACAAGGTACCTTTTCCAAAAACTGAAGTGCCGACGGTACGTGTTGACTTATCTGAATCGGGAAAACACGCTGCAATGAAATCAGATAAGGTAGTATTTTCCGACACCTGAGCTGACAGTGCGTCTATCGTGGACTTACCCGCGTATTTGGACAGATCAACGCCACTGACAAAGTTAATCTGGGCGGCAACGAATAAAAAGCACAAAGCCATGGTTGCACGGCGAAGCCACTTGCCGAAACTATCCAGGTTAGCAGCCACAGAAGCACTTCTGTATGCTTTAAAAACCGAAGCACAAAAAAGAATATACAGACCAGGATAGATTTGATAAAGATATCGATGAGAAAGATCCACGTTGTTCGAACCCATACTCGTTATTGTGAAAAACAGCGCGAACACCGCACTGTGCCCTAAAATTACATAGCAAGCCAATCTGGTGAATCCATTTCGGTTGGTTTTCGTTTCCTTCCTTGTTTTAGTATTAATTCGAAATACATTAACCAATAGCCATAAGAAAACCAGCACAAAAATAACAAAAAGAAGCTTGTTTACCATGAACGGCAACAGCCCCTCTTGCGTAAATCCAGCTAGTTCGTGCAGCTGCCACACAACTTTTCTTAATGTCAGTATCAGCGAATCAGGTTCTATCAATCCAGCTTGACGCTCCAAAGTACCTATCAGCGAATAGGTTCGGTACTGCAAATAGAGAAATATGGCAACTGCCATCGATTGCTGCAAAGCAATCAACCCTATACACCGTATAAAACCGACGCGATTAAACTTATCCGTTCGCAGACAATAAATAAATGTTCCCAAACCAACACCCAGCGCGTAAAAAACGCCGGTGTAACGGGTTGACACACACAAGGCTATAAAAAATCCACTCGCCAACCATAGCCATAAACGACCCTTCTCAGGATTAGGCAACAGGAGTATGGATGCAAGAATCCAAGCGTTAAAAGCAGGCTCTGACATTAGCGCTAACGCATATGTCCAAGGTGTTGCTGTGATATAAAACGCTGCGGTAAACAATAAGGCGGTGAGGTAGTGTATCTTCCATCTTAGAAAAATCAGCAGCATCAATACAGCACCAACAAAATGCAAAACCAAATTAGTAATTAAAGCTGCTTGATGAATTGGCATTCCCAGCATGCTTATTAAGGAGATAAGCAATGGGTAACCAGGTGGCCAGACGGTTTGAGGTGCTGGAACGACACCTTGAAAATGCGGAGTGAACATTAACGCATTGGTGTACAACCCTCGCCCTTCATTCCAATTGAAGGCCGTTGAAAGATACTGAACGCCATCATTCAGAATAAAAGCTGGCGACCATAAATTCCAGACAAAAACGTTTATAACGACACAGCCAATGAGACTGATCAGAGCGGCAAAGATTATGGTTGTTTTGGGATTCACCGGAAAATAGCTAGCGGTACGTATAAGTTGCTTCGTTCGAATTAATGCTTTTTGACAATAATACTATAGCCTACATAAACATCTACCGGCACAATGCGGCAAAACGCTAAACAAGCCTATGGCCACAATGGAGATTGCCAAGCGTGATCACGCGGAATAAGTCGTTAAATGTGCGCTGTTTTTGTGCTGCGCGACACTGGAATAATAACCGCACCTCTAAACCACGGGAAATTGCTGTAGCCTATTCATATTACGAGATGAGCAATCAGTCACAAGCATGAGTTTTTGGTCCAAATCAAAGCAAGCGCTGGGCCGGTTTATACCGAGTCACGTGAACGACCCTATTGGGTTGATTCGGCGCATGCTCAGCTCAAATAAAAAAGCAGCCTCGTTCACGTTATGGCTAACCGGCGCCAGCATATTGGCAACACCGATCGACTGGGTTTTGCAACGCTTCGAACTCAGAACTCGCCAGAAGATTCGTTCAGGACAAACAGGCCCGCATATCTTTATTTGCGGACCCGCCCGTAGCGGCACGACTCTTGTGTATCAGGTACTGGCAAATAACCTGGATAACGTAAGCTTTATTAGAAACTTTACAGTCGCCTTCTCACGTTCGCCAATTGTGGCCTCGCGGCTTTTCACGAAACAATCAAGTACCGGGCAAAAGCCGGATTATGAAAATTATTACGGGAAAACAGCCGGCCTGCAATCACCGAGTGAGGCAAATCACTTGTGGAATCAATGGGTCGATGTGGATGAATCCGATTTTCGCACCCTATTAACACCAGAGGGTGCTGCAAAAATGGCGGAATTTTTTAACTGTTTCTCTGCCCAGCAAGGTAAGCCGACATTGTCCAAAAACAATAATCTCAACGCCTTTGCCGATAGGGTTTCGAGCTCATTGGACAACACATATTTTATCTGCTTGCAAAGGGAGACAAAATTTCTGGCGCAATCGTTGATAAAAGCACGCTTGGAAATAAACGGCAACATTAAGCAGAGTTACGGTGTAACGAATGTACAAAATGAGTTAAAAAACGAAGGGGATCCTGCCTTACCGGTCGTACCGGTATTAGAACAGATTGATTTTTTAAATTCGCTTGCTAAAGAGCAACAAGAAAAAATCGGCAGCGATCGATTCTGGATTGTGAGTTATGAAGAATTTTGTAAAAACCCTTCAGCTCTGATCGACAAAGTAAACACTGAAATCCTCAACGTGAACGAAACAGCCAAGTCAGTGCCACTGCCGCCAATAACGCATAACAATCGTTGTACTAATCCAGAAATATTTCAACAAATAGAAAACGAACTTCAACGTAGAGCACGTCCAAAACCGCAAAATAGTGATCAAAAAGTCGAAGCGCATTACGAAACTAAATGAAGAAATTTCTGATTGTCTCGGGAATAGTCCTCAGCGTTCTGTTTCTGTGGCTGGCGCTCAAAGACGTCAACTTTACCGATGTATCAACAGCATTTGCCAATGCTAATCTGTTCCTGATCATACCTCTGCTGCTTTGTAACGCAGTCTTCTACTGGCTTAGAGCGATTCGGTGGAGTGACATACTATCTCCACGATATGACATAAGTGCCGCTAAGCTGACCCCATCTTTAATGGCAGGCGCTGCCGGTAACAACTTATTGCCTGTGCATGCTGGCGAGGTTGTCCGAATCTATCTGGCCGGGTCCCAGTTCAACATTTCAAATGCTACGGTATTGGCCAGTCTGGTTGTTGAGCGGTTAATGGATATGCTGGCTGTGTTGTTAATATTTTCGGCTGCCACATTGATTGGAGACTATCCTGCGGCAATGACGGCTGCCGGCTCGGCCTTGCTGCTTTTTGTGTTCGTGGTAGCCACTATCTGCACCTTGATCGTTTTGTACATCGACGCTTCTGTTCAATTTATCCGACACAGGCTTAAGTGGCCAGCCGAAAAGCTTAGACATAAGATAGCCGATCAGATGATCAATCTGGCAGACGGACTTTCATTACTTAAAGAAAAGAAACTTTTAATCAAAGTCATCATCAACTCGCTGGTGCAGTGGCTGCTTCTGGCAGCCTGCGTTTACTTTTCTTTTTTGGCCTTTGATATCAATGCTGATTTCTGGCTCGCGGTTGTTGTAGTCGGGTTAATAGTAGTCGGCCTAACCTTACCAACGGTGCCAGGTTTTTTCGGCACCATTGAATACTGTTTCGTACT
>CALJNA010000081.1 GCA_937981955.1 uncultured Granulosicoccaceae bacterium | reverse complement strand
GACCCACTCGTTAAACGTATCGATAAAGCCGATGATTTTGCGGTGTGTCGGGTTCATGTCATCGGGCAGTTCGCCCGGGGATGCAGAACGTCGCTCTGCGATCAGCTCGTCAGCTATCTCAAGCTTGTTGGGATCTACGTCATCAGCCATTTCATTTCCAATACTTTTCTTTTCGTCTATTCAGCGCGGAGGCGAAAGCACCTGTGCCCAAAAAAATTAATGCTACCAACGCCTGCTTGTTTCAGCGTAAGTACGCAATACCAAGCAGTATAAAAACCGCGATAAAAATAGTTTCCGAAACTATTAATACAATTGCAAGACCACCAACATCCTTGATTGTTTTAAGCGATGTTTTCATTCCAACCGCCGCTATCGCTGTCAGTAGCGCCCACCGCGATAAATCACCCAGGAAGTTCGAAACCGCTAGCGGCACAAATCCCATTGAATTCAAACCAACAAACAGAAAAAATACAATCACAAAAGCAGGGATAAGCGGCTGCTTCTGAGTCGGAACACCATCGCTGACATTACGAAACATTAGAGCAAACAACAACACAATCGGTGCAAGCATGCTGACACGTATCAGCTTGACCAACGTAGCGCTATCACCTGTCGCTTCAGAAACAGAGAAACCAGCTCCCACCACTTGTGCAACATCGTGGATAGTACCTCCCAGAAAAACACCAATGGCTTGTTCATCCAGGTTTAGTACGTCGGCAAAGACCGGATAAAGAATCATTGCCATGGTGCTAAGTACTGTCACGCTGAGCACGGTAAAAATTAAATTACGCTCGGAGTGCTGATTCTTGGGTAATACCGCAGCAATAGCCATTGCAGCAGAAGCACCGCAAATTGCAACAGCGCCTCCGGTTAACAGAGCCAGTCGCCAACCACGACCCAATAACCTGGCGCCAAGCAAACCAAACAAAATGGTCGCTACAACACCGGCTATTACCAGCAGAATCAAGTCAGCACCCAATGCTGTCAGCATCTCGATGCTGATACGAGCACCGAGCAACGCAACACCTATGCGTAGCACCGTTGACGCCGTAAAGTTAATCCCGGTAACGCACTGCCCTTCTTCTGAAAGAAAGTGAAATGCCATGCCCAGCAATAAAGCCATGAGCATGGCTGGTGCGCCGTGGTGTTCGGACAAAAATTGAGCGGTGATGGCCACCACGACCGACACCGCTATACCTTGTCCAAGACCATCAAACGGTCCAAATGATTGAAGCGACCGGGATACCAGCGCCTTCATCTACTGTCGCCAGTTATTTGGTCAGTTGAGGTCGCATATCATCCTTGCTGATACCAGCAACTTTATTTGGCGCCTTCATCGCATCGCGACGGAAAGGCTCGCCCAGTTCCTGATTCAACACAACTTCAATAAATGTGGTCACGCCATCGTTCATCTGTTCTTTAACAGCAACATCCAATGCAGCCGTCAGCGCCTCGGTCGAGTCGACCTTTACCCCTTTAAGACCACAAGCATCGGCGATTTGAGCGTACTCCACACCCTGGTTTAATTCAGTGCCAACAAAGTTGTCGTCATACCACAGAGTAGTATTTCGTTTCTCAGCACCCCACTGGTAGTTTCTGAAAATCACCATGGTAATCGGCGGCCAGTCGTTTCGACCACAGGCGGTCATTTCGTTCATAGAGATACCAAACGCACCATCGCCAGCAAACCCGACGACAGGAACATCCGGACAACCAATCTTGGCACCAAGAATGGCAGGCAAACCATAACCACACGGACCAAACAAACCGGGAGCCAGGTATTTTCGACCTTTCTCAAAAGTTGGATAGGCATTACCAATTGCGCAGTTGTTGCCGATGTCGCTTGAAATAATGACATCGTCAGGCAGTGAATCGCGAATCGCAAGCCAGGCGTTTCTTGGTGACATACGATTCGGTTCTCGATTACGCGCACGTTCGTTCCAATCGATGCCCGGGTCGTTATCTTCCTCATGAATCATCGACACCAGCTCTTGTGCCCATCGAGCTTTGGTATGAGAAACCAGCTCTTTGCGTTCTGCTCGGCCTTTGTCACCAGCCCCCTTGGCAAGTGAACCCAGCAATTGGGTCGCAACGGCCTTCGCATCACCTTGAATGGCAACGGTTACAGGCTTGGTCAAACCAATTCTTTCGGCATTAATATCCACCTGAATCAACTTGGCATCTTTTGGCCAATAGTCGATACCATAACCAGGCAACGTGGAGAACGGATTCAATCGAGTACCCAGAGCCAACACAACATCAGCTTTGGCAATCACCTCCATCGCAGCCTTGGAACCGTTATAGCCCAGTGGCCCCATGGATAATTCATGTGAACCTGGAAATGCGTCGTTGTGTTGATAGTTACAACACACAGGTGCATCGAGTGTTTCAGCCAACTTAATGGATTCTTCAATGGCATCACCGATAACCACACCGGCACCATTTAAAATGACCGGAAATTCTGCTTCTGACAATAACTTGGCCGCATCGCTAATAGCTTCTGTGCCTCCACCCGGGAGTTCAAGTCTGATCACTTGAGGTAGCTCAATATCGATGACCTGCGTCCAGTAATCACGCGGTATATTGATTTGTGCAGGTCCGCATGCTCGCCAGGCTTGCTCGATAACCCGGTTAAGCACTTCGGCAACTCGGGACGGATCCCTGACTTCTTCCTGGTATGCAACCATGTCTTCAAACAATGCCATTTGTTTGATTTCCTGGAAACCACCTTGGCCGATACTCTTGTTCGCGGCTTGTGGCGTTACCAACAACAACGGAGTGTGATTCCAGTATGCGGTTTTTATAGGGGTTACAAAGTTGGTAATTCCCGGTCCGTTCTGAGCAATGGCCATGGACATTTTTCCAGTGGCTCGAGTAAAACCATCTGCACTCATACCGGCATTGCATTCGTGAGCGCAATCCCAGAATTTGATACCTGCTTGTGGAAAAAGGTCGGAAATCGGCATCATTGCAGAGCCGATTATGCCGAAGGCGTGTTCAATTCCGTGCATTTGCAAGACTTTTACAAATGCTTCTTCGGTGGTCATTTTCATTAAGGATTTCTCCGATTCTATAAATGGACGCTGCGATTCACGTGCACAGCATGTTCTACTGTTAATTATTCAGTTTGATATCTTCGGTGCCTATTTTGCACGAGCCGGCGGGATGAAAAAATGGTTTCTCCATCGTTATGGCGAACTCCTATAGTTCCACATGGTTCCTCGATGCTGGTCCAGACATTCTTTCCTTTTTTGTATTGGAAACAATGGCGTTTTGACAGTGCAATCGAAAGAGCTGAATAGTCATCTGCTACGACGGATTTTCTATCAAGATCTGTGTCCAAATAGTCAGGCTAAATCGAGGGTGTCTCAAAATTGCCTTGGCCAAAAGCGTTTCGGCTGCCAATCAAGACCGACGTTCAGCGTTCCGAACAACAACATAAGCTAATCGCTGGTGGCCGGAGTGTTCGCTTTGAAGGCGTGCCGTATTTAACAGTGGTCCTGACGATTCTGCTAAGCACTGAAGATCGTGCACCACCAATATGTCATGCTCGCGAAGCGAATCAGCCGGTCCTGTGTACCGGGGCTGCAAATCTGCGCCGAACCGCACACAATCATACTATGCGCCTATTATATACCACTATAATGGAATAAAAAGTCCCATTATAGGGAATATCTGATAATTCGACGGAATCGGGATAGCCAAAACTGAGCAAAGCCCAGAGGCACACTGATGGAAATTGATAATTACAACGATCAAGTAGCACAACTGGACCCTCCCCCGATTCCAACCATTCAGCAAGCGGCAAAGCGGTATTCAGGTCATGTCGGGCCACTGATTGATCTGTCGCAAGCAGTGCCCGGTTATCAACCACCGGACTTGTTACTCAATACACTCGCAAGGGATGCAGGAGACTCGCAAAATCAGGGTTATGGAAACATTGAAGGCGTTACGGCGCTGCGTAACGCCTATGCGGTTGACACCAACATGACTCACAACACGACATTATCCGGCGATAACGTGATGATCACAGCCGGTTGTAATCAAGCGTTTTTTGTTGCCGCGTTAACAGTTGCCAAGCCCGGCGAATCTGTTGTACTGGTGTCACCATGGTATTTCAATCACCAAACCAGCCTTGCCATGCTGGGAATTAATGTTCGATCTTGCAGTGCTAACAAAGACAACGGCTTTATTCCCGAACTAACCGCAATCGAAGCAGCGATTGAAGCTGATGTTCGAGCTGTTGTTATTGTTACGCCGAACAACCCAACCGGTGCTGTCTACCCTGAGAAATTAGTCGATGAAATTTATGAACTGTGTGTCAGGAAAGGTATCTGGCTAATCATCGATGAAACCTATCAGGATTTTTTACCTGAAGATCAAGACACATCTCACCAACTATTCCATCAACCGATAAACAATCACCTGATTGCAATATCCAGTTTTTCGAAATCTTACTGCATTCCCGGGCAGCGACTGGGAGCCGCGATAGCAAGCCCTTTTACTATCAGCCAAATGGCCAAAGTGATGGACAATTTACAGATTTGCGCACCGGTTTCGGCGCAGAAAGCTCTGGCTTCATGCATGCCCGAACTGCGTACCTGGAGAATGCAGAATCGCCAGCTTATTAATACAAGAGCAAGTGTGCTTAAACGAGTGTTCGAATCATTTCCAGGCTGGAAGATTGAGTCGTTAGGTGCATACTTTGCATATATATCTTGTCAATCCAGCGCGCTTCCATCAACTAAGCTTGCGGAAACACTGGCCAGCGACAACGGTGTGGTGACGCTGCCCGGTACATTTTTTGGCAAAAATCAACAACAGTACTTACGCATAGCGTTCGCTAATGTTGACGCTGAAACTATAAAAAGCCTAAGTACACGTATGGCAATTTGATCTGATGCATTTAGTTCCCCGAAGGGAGCCATTCATTAGCGTTAATGAGCAGAATAGAACGCCTCGACCGCTTTTACAGAATCTCGCTCGGCCATCGCTTCTCTATGCGCTTTAACCTTTGGATACTGATTGACATCAACTCCGTCGCCTTCCATCCAGCAAGCGATTCTGTATAGATACGGGTCGCTAATACTGAACCGCTCACCATGCACCCATGGACCTCCCAGCATCTGACTCTCGATCAAGTCAAAACATAAGGACATGGCTGTTGGCACGTAGTCGGTCATGGCTTTCAGGGCAGCAACATCGTCAACCCAACGCGAACCTCGATGTTTATGCGCATGCGCTACGTGTACCGTGGAACACAAATAACTATTGAAGGATTGTATTTGCGCGTACTCGTAAGGGTCCTCGGGCAATCCAATAGCAGATTCAGGTGCGAGACGTGCAAGGTACGTTAGTATGGCCGGTGTCTCAGTTAATACACCCTGCTCCAGTACCAAAGATGGAACCCGGGCTTTGGGATTAACTTGTAAATAGTCTGCATTCTGCTGTTGTTTCGCTGCAAGGTCCAATTCTATTAGTTGGTACTCCAGCCCGGATTCTTCCAGAGCAACATAACTTGCATACCCGATACTTTGTTGAGCGGTATAAAAAGTAATATTCATGGCTTCATTCAGTGATGTCATTTCTCTATCGAAATACACTATAAACCCATTATCTACGTATAGCATCGAATAAATTGGAATGCTCTGCCTGCTCGACAAACTTAGTAGTTATTGAGCTGCCAATTGCCTTGAATCCAATGATAAACACGGTGTCTGGTGCAACGCCAGACACCGAGTTGTGCATAGCTACAATTTAATCTGGCATAAATAATCCGGTAGTGACACACTATTGGAAACCATTCGCTAAAGCATGGGTCCAATTTTCAGGACGCACACGTGCTCACAGCCAACCACAAATACGTGTTGTACTACTCCACACAAATCCTGCAATGAAATCCATACACGTTAACCTGCTGTTTATTTTCACCGTTCTGTTCGCGCACACAGCTCATAGTCAGTCGGACTCATTTAGCATGGAGGACAAACCGGTATGGGAAATAGGTGTAGGAGCGGGTTACTTAAACAGTAATGACTATCCGGGTTCGAATGATCCCAACAAAGCGCAGTTCGCATTGCCTTATTTTATTTACCGCAGTGACCTGTTCAGAGTCGGCGATGGCGGCGTTGGGGCGGTAGCTTTAGAGGAACCAAGACTGAAGCTCGATGTGTCGCTCGGTGGCGCGCTCAATGCTGAATCGGAATCTGGTTCAGTACGTGACGGCATGCCGGATCTGGATTTATTGTTTGAATTCGGCCCTCGATTGCAGTTTCGCATTGTCGAAAAACATTGGAGTAACGGTTCACGAAGCCGGCTGGATTGGGATAGCAAAGTGCGGGCGGTAGCTGGTACAGACTTCAAAGGCGTTAGAGCCAGAGGTTTCGTTTACTCAACCGGACTGGCTTTTCGACAACGCGGTATTGCAGGCAACAAGATTGATCTGATTCTAAATGCAGATATTACTTTTGCTGACCGTCGCTACAATGATTACCTTTATTCAGTGCCAACGCAATTTACGACTGAACAAAGAACATTCTACAAAGCCCGTCCCGGCTACGTTGAATCGCGTGCCTTTCTTGGTCTGGCATTGCGTCCGATAGAAACATTGAGAATCTTCACAGGCGTTGCATTGTTCAGCTATGCAAACGCAGCCAATGAATCCAGCCCGCTCTTCGAAACAGACACCAGCACGCAATACGCAGTTGGTATTGCGTGGTCTGCGTTTCGAAGTAAAAAAACAATCAGTGTTTTTTCAGCCGAGTAACTACCCGTCAGCTTGCTGATGCCAGGATTCTATTGAACGTTTCGCTGGGACGCATGATCGCTTCTGTTAAGGTTGGATCAGCGCGGAAGTAACCACCAATATCAACGGCTTTTCCCTGAACTGAGTTCAGCTCTGCAACGATGACTTGCTCTTTTTCACTCAGCTGCTCGTGCAAAGCTTTGAAGTGCTGCGCAAGCTCGCTATCCTCTGTTTGCTTAGATAGCTCTTCCGCCCAATAAAGGCAAAGATAAAAGTGGCTGCCACGATTATCAAGCTGGCCCACTTTCCGGGATGGAGACTTATTGTTCTCCAACAGTCGCTCTGTTGCAGCATCGAGTGTGGTTGCCAGAAGCTTGGCTTTATCGTTTGAATTTTTAATACCCAAATCTTCTATTGAAACAGCAAGGGCCAAAAACTCTCCCAATGAATCCCAACGTAAGTGATTCTCTTCGATTAACTGTTCCACATGTTTGGGTGCGGACCCACCAGCACCCGTTTCAAACAATCCGCCACCAGCCATAAGCGGCACAATCGATAGCATTTTGGCACTCGTACCCAATTCCAGTATTGGAAATAAGTCAGTCAGGTAATCACGCAAAATATTCCCGGTGGCAGAGATCGTGTCAAGTCCACGCGCTACTCGTTCAAGTGTGTATCGCATGGCACGCACCTGCGACATAATTTGAATGTCCAGACCATCGGTGTCATGGTCTCTTAGATAGGTTTCTACCTTGTTGATCAACTCATTCTCATGCGGTCGGTAAGGGTCAAGCCAGAAAACCACAGGTGTTTCAGATTCTCTGGCACGCCTGACAGCAAGCTTCACCCAGTCGCGAATTGGCCCGTCCTTGGTTTGACACATTCGAAAAATGTCACCTTCTTCAACGCGTTTCTCCAGCAATACTTCTCCCGACTCGGTATCGGTTATGCGAGCAATACCCGCTTCGGATGCTTCGAAGGTTTTATCGTGTGAACCATACTCTTCGGCCTTTTGAGCCATTAAACCCACATTGGGCACTGTTCCCATGGTGGTCGGGTCAAAGTTGCCATGCCACTTGCAGAAATTGATAATTTCCTGATAGATGCGCGCAAAGGTTGATTCAGGAATAACCGCTTTACAATCATAAAGATTGCCGTCACCACCCCACATCTGACCACCGGTGCGAATCATTGCAGGCATTGATGCATCGACAATAACATCACTGGGAGAATGAAAGTTTGTTATCCCTTTATCTGAATTAACCATAGCCAGACGTGGCCTGGTCACTTTACAGGCTTGAAGATCACGCTCTATTTCTTCCCGTTTCGATGCAGGCAGCTCGGCGATTTTTTCATAGAGCGTCGCCATGCCATTATTCACATTAATACCAAGTTCGTCGAACAGGTGTTGATGTTTGTCAAAGGCTTCCTTGTAATATATTTTTACCGCATGTCCAAATACGATTGGATGTGAAACCTTCATCATGGTGGCTTTTACGTGCAGCGAAAACAGAATACCTGCCTCACGACAATCCTCCATTTCGCGCTCATAAAATTCACATAACTCTTTTTTACTCATGAACATCAGGTCGATAACTTCACCCTGCTGCAGCGGAATTTCGGGCTTCAATACTTCGTTGTTACCACTGTCACCGATCAGTTCCATTTTAATCGTGCGCGCTTTATTCAAAGTTATGGATTGCTCGCCGTGATAAAAATCGCCGGTGTGCATATGAGAAACGTGCGTTTTGGACCACTGCTTCCATTCACCCATACTATGCGGGTTCTTCTTGGCGTAGTTCTTAACAGCTTTAGGCGCACGGCGATCAGAGTTGCCTTCTCGAAGTACCGGGTTAACAGCACTACCTAACACCTTATTAAAGCGTTTCTGCAACTCAACTTCTTCATCGGTTTGCGGATCGGAAGGGTAGTCAGGTAAGGCAAAACCTTTTTCCTGAAGCTCGGCGATACACGCTTGCAATTGCTGAACAGAGGCGCTGATATTCGGCAATTTGATAATGTTGGTACTTGGGTCTTGAGTCAAACGGCCAAGTTCAGCCAGATTGTCCGGCAGTTTTTGCTCATCGGTAAGATAATCAGGGAATTCTGCCAATACTCTTGCCGCAACGGAGATATCGCTGAGCTCTACATCGATTCCGGCTTGCGCCGCAAAGGTTCGAATAATGGGTAGAAGTGAAGCGGTTGCCAACTGAGGAGCTTCATCGGTGAGGGTGTATATAATCTTCTGTTGCTGATCAGACATTGAGAGTTGAATTCCTTGATACTGCCCGTTGCAGAGTCGCCAATTTTATCAATTTCGGACTCTTTTTGGTGTATTTCGTTCAACAAACTGTGATGAAACGGTTGCCTCCGGCTAATAGCACCACGACCTCATCCAACCCGATGAATCAAGCCCCTGCGCATTCTTTGCTGAAAAATGAAAAGTGATTAGCGATCGAGGTCGTGAAAATGCAAACAGTTCAGCGAAGCCGATCAAGCAAGTAGTCAACACGCAGTGCGTTGCTCATTGGCAGCATTTTCTCCGACTCCTTAGAGCTGATGTTCAGATAATCCAGTATGCCTAACAACATAGCTGCATCGTCGGCACTGCGCTCTACTTTTGCCGTTTTGAACCGCCATGCCGGATCATTGGTTGTGCGCATCCACTCTTTGAAGTGCTCAAGAACAGCTTGTTTTTTTACTGGAGACAATCGGTCTGATGCGGTTGGTATCGCCTTTAGTTGTAACTCAAAGCTATCCGGGCCCGGAATCAATCCAGTGATTTGCACCGCACAGCGTATCAGTGTTTTCACCATTGCTTGTCCGTCACCTTGTAGCTGAGATTGATTCCAACTGTCGGGCTTTACGTAAAAACCATAGGAACCCACTTCGGGATTGCGGGATAGCACTATTGGAATGGTGGCATTGCTGCCAGAACTTTGCTGCTCGAGTGCCCATTGATGCATGGACCGGGGAAGTTCTACACTCTCTCTGCCACCCGGTATTGGCATGGTACGACTCGACAACGGAACCCAATTGGCCCTTGCTGGCACATCCAGACACCTTTCATGGTATTGAAAGCCCTTGGAATTTACGCCGACAACCGATGCCTTTTGACCGTAGATAAGTTGCGGCACACCCGGTGCATGTTTCACCACTGACAGGTTATCGACTTTAATCAACTGGAAAACATAATCGCTTTGACCCGCAGCAGGATCTAGCGCAGTAATGATGACACCGTAGTCGCCATTGGGGACGTTAATCCAGCGATGATCATGTGCGAACTGTCGGTAGTCGGTTTCAATCGATGGCCACGTTTCACCGCCACTAAGCAAAAGACGATGATTAATAACCCTGAGTCGAAGCTTCGCTTCTGAACCGGCAGCTGCTTTCTCCGCATCAGTCAATTCACCGAAAGTGATTCGAACATCAAACTTGCCTGATCGATCTGTCAGTACTGCAGCGAAGCGACCGGACTGCAAATCGTCGTTTATCGCAAAATCGTGGAGATACCAGTTGGCGGGCTCTGATTGATGATGCGCAAGATCTGACGGATCGAGTAAAGTGATCATTGCTCGATCGGTATTGACAACCCTTTGCACTGACCACGATGGTGCCGCACTTTGGGTTACCGTCTCTTTTTCAGGGGTGCCACCGCAGGCTGACAGCATGGCAATCGCAAGAACAAAGAGTAAGCGGGCTTTAAAACAATGCTTTGATTTGATTCTGCTGTTTATCACTATTATCCCCAAAAACGAAATGTTTCCTTTCTGCACACCGCAGCCTTCGTCCAATGCTGATCGGCAGACACGATCGAGTTCTGGATAGATAGCGACAGAATCTAAAAAATTTTTAGAAAAGAAGAGATAAAAAGCGATATCGAGCAAGCTTGTTGACCCGGACGCACCGAAACACCAGAGATATCCTTGCCAACTATTCGAGCCAGGCGCCTTTCTATGCTGGCTGGAGCGAAACTATTGAATTCTCGGAATTTCTATTGTTGGGCCAAATGGTGTGACATCGGTATTACTTATTACCCCTCTGGCTCGGACATAAATTGTGTTGTCCGCGCGTGAAGAGGAGACAACCTCGGTCAGTGGTACGTCAATAGTGCTCAAAAGATCAAAATTCTCACTTGTTGAAAAATGCAATTCAACCTGATCACCAATCCGCGGCTGCTGTTCTACCATAACCGCGAATTCACTTTCGCTGATTGTTACGTTGATATCCGGGCCAGGTACAGACTTCCGTGTTCTGACAATATCAAACTCACGCTGAGCGACACTGCCAAGAAACCCCTCTTCATCGATAGCCCTTATCTGCGCTGCATGAGTACCCACTTCGAGTGGTTCCATTGTGTGGGTCGTTTCATCTGAGCGGGTTCGATAGACAAGACCATCCTGATTGACAAGAGAGACAAGGTATCCGCTTGCAAGCGCAACCTGATTCCACTGCAACTCACCGCCGCTATCGTAGCGAGGTGGTCCGGGTATTAACGCTGGTGCACTTAATAATGGTTTCGGAGGTGACGGAGGTTGGTTCTGCTGCACGCTGGTGCCAAAATTTTCAGGAAGCTCGACCGCTCCGGCTTCTGAGCTTACATCGACCCGGCCTTCGGTTACGCCAGCCAGTAGTCGGCCTTGATTAACATCTATATCGAAAACGGTACCCCGCACCGCAGCCGAAGCATACGGAGTATTGATTCTGAACTGCATTTCAGTACCGCCGTCATGATCGACATTCGCATTAATGCTGCCCTGAATCGCATCCAGTGTCACGCGACACACAGACGCTTGCTCCGGACAATCCAGCTTTTCAGCAAAGACGCGGCTGTCAGGTTGAATGCTAACAACGGTTCCACCGGCCAAACTTAAACTCACGAATCCGTCATCGCCGGTAATGATCACATCCAGCTCACCGATCTCCATGCCACGCTTGGCGAATATGGCTAAGGAGCTGTCATTACGCGGAAAAACGGTTGCATAACCTTTAACAAAGTCAATCGATGCCAACCCCGATTGCTCAGACAAATCAGAAGCTGCCGCGTTTGATACCACAAAAACACCGGCCGAAAGAGCCATAGCGAAATGCAGCACGAAAATTCTGCTTGAGCGCAGAACACGATTAAGAAATGACGACAGCATCATTGCGAATGAAAGTGATACAACAAATTGGAATTGCACTGGAATATGGAGTGGCATTGGCAGACACCGCAAAAAAAAGCTCGCCTTTAAGCTGGCTTGTTCGAGTATAGTTTCCTTCGCAACTCGCATTACTACATTACATCTCTTGGTTATTTGCTCACGACATCATGCCGTTCCATAACCGGGCTACGCCAGCCGTTATAGTATCGTATTCAACATGAATATTCCAGAGCACCGCATCGGTCCGAAGTACCGAAAATTGCCATAGAATCAATTATTTGTTGGTACTAGCGACGATTAGACCACTAAATCAAGTCGAACCAGCCAATCCTTTACACTTGTTAAGAAAATGAAACAAGCTTTTTCCCCTTCTGCTGATAGGAATAAGGACGCAATCCTGGCTGTTCTTAAGTCCGAACTTTCTACAAACGTCCGTGTGCTCGAGATAGGTTCAGGCACTGGGCAACACGCCTGTTTTTTTACCGAACACTTGCATAATGTTGTTTGGCAGCCGACAGAACTCGCATCGAATATCGCGCATATCGCAAGCCGTGTAGCCTCAAATGGTAATGCGAACGTCCTGCAACCATGGGAATTGGATGTAAACAATCACCCTTGGCCCGTGACAGAAGCCGACGTTTGTTATACATGCAACACGTTTCACATTATAGGATTGGACTCAGTCGAATCCGTTTTCAAAGGCTGTCGAGCAGTATTGAGTGGAGGGGGAAAACTCATTGTGTACGGCCCATTTTCAATTCAGGGCAAATACACCAGCTCAAGTAATCAGCATTTCGATCAACAACTGCGCCAGCAAAACCCGGCCAGCGGCGTCCGAGACCTAACCGATCTGGATGTCATAGCGCAGAGCCACGGGTTTGATGCCTATCGCTTGATTGAAATGCCGAGCAACAATTTCATTGTTGTTTGGACACTCTCGGTGTAGGTGCTCTACGTATGTATTATTCATACGTAAACTATGTAAGTAATCTGAACAAGTACTCTGCAACAGATAACCTACCCGTGATCCGCAAAACGACGGATCGGGCCTGCCCAGTACTTTCTTGCACCAACTGATATACACAACAAGGCGGGAAAGACAAATAGATTTCGTCCACCCATTGACCAGTAGATGGCGGTGATGATCAGCGACAGAATGGTGAACGCGATGAGATAACGCTTGTCAGTCTGAGTTAATGTCGGCAGCGGTGAACCCTGATTGATTTCAGCGTTGCTGCCTGCTACCGTATCGGCGCTATTTTTTCTGGCGCGAGCTTTGGCCCGTCGGGTTCTGGAGCTACGAGTCATGTTTGTGTTCCATCGCAATAGCCAATTTTCTTGACACGCTCAATGCAGGATCAGTACCAAGCCAAATTCAGGAGCGCAAAGTCATGGGTTATATTGTTAAAGCTTGAAAAATGTGGATGTTTTCAAGCAGCGTGCTGATCAGCAGAATTCGAGGATTCGAACTCATGAAGCGGCTTCGGCTTTCCAACACCGTAGCCTTGTACATAATCAATACCGAGCTCTTCAAGCTTTAGCCGAATAGCATCAGACTCGACAAATTCGGCGATAGACTGAATCTGCATCACAGCCGACACTTCAGCCAGCGCTTTAACCATTGCGCGACAGATCTCATCGTCCAGAAGTTCACGAACGAAAGAACCATCGATCTTGACAAAATCCACGGGAAGACTTTTCAAGTAAGAAAACGAACTCATTCCGGCACCAAAATCATCAAGCGCGAACTGGCAATCGAACTTCTTGATCACGCGCATAAACTCCGTTGCATTCTGAAAATTCGCAACGGCTGAAGTTTCAGTTATTTCAAAACAGATACAGTTCCCGGGAACGTTGGTTTCCCTCAAAGCTTGTAAGAGAAAGGCGTGAAATTGCTCATCACCAATCGAGGCTCCAGAAATATTAATCGCGCATCTGGGTGACATCCCATTGCTTGCGAGTTGCGCACTCATCCAGTCAAGGGTTTGAGTAACTACCCATCGATCTATTGGAGTAATTACGTTATAGCGCTCTGCTGCCGGCAAAAAAGCACCTGGTGGTATCAGGTCGTCTCCATCCTGTATCCGTAAAAGTATTTCCACATGACTCGTGTTCAGACTGTGCGATGCTGTTGGTTCAATGATTTGCCCAAACAGTACAAAGTCATTATTTTCCATTGCCGACTGGATACGTGGCACCCAGCTCATTTCACTTTGATGTTCATCAAAATCCCTGACATTGTTTTCATACAAATGAACACGATTGCGACCTGCTGACTTGGCTGCAAAACAAGACACATCCGCAGCAGACATCGTATCCTCAATCAGAGTTCCCATACCGCAGATGTCAACCGCTCCAATGCTTGCCCCCGTGCTAAACGTTCGGTCTTGCCAGGTAAATCTAAACCCTTCCATCTTCGATCGTAAACGTTCGGCCAGAGCCACGCCATTTTCCTGAGTCGTGTCTCTTATCAGAACGGCAAATTCATCGCCGCCTAATCTGGCAACCGTTGCGTTACTGGGGAATGTTTTTTCAAGAAGTCTTGAAAGCTGCTGCAAAAGCATATCCCCTGCAGCATGTCCACAGGTGTCGTTTACCACCTTGAATTGATCAAGATCTATAAAAAGGAGCATATCGTGAGGAGATTCAGCAGAGCGATCAGACAAATGCTGTCGGAGCTCTTGTTCAAAAGCAAAACGATTCGCCAGACCTGTAAGATAATCATGCCGCGCCTGAAAATCCAACTCGTCTGCCATCCTTCGGGATGCATCCATGGATCGTTGCAGCTCGTTAACAGCAGTTGATAGAACTGCCATTTCTCTTGAGTTTGACACCTGCAAAGGACGAACAGCAGTGTTCTCATCGCTATACTCCGATAGCGCTCTAAGTCGGTTTTCTATTTTTGACAGTGGTACCGTTACAAGAAAATTGACCAACAGCAGACTCAATGCTGTCAGCGAAAACAGGGCAATCATCATCCTTAGTCGCTCATTCGCCATTTGCTGATCGACTGTGGATTCAAGTTTTGCAGGATCCCATGTCGTGCTTATTTCACCGTATACGTCACCCTCAAACGAGATCATTCGTTCATATTGATAAGCTCGTTCGGGTGCCGTATTCAGGTTTTTCTTCCAATCTATAAGTTGGTCACCTACAGAATTCATGATCGATACTGAAATCAAGTTCTGTTCTAATCTGGTTGTTTCCAGCACCAGGGTTTCGAGCATGCCAATATCTTCACTAATGACAGCTTCGAGAGCGCCAGCTGAAAATATTTCCAGCGTATGAAAACTCTCAGCTTTTAATAGTGTTTCTATTTTCTCTGCACGCTTGTCATGACCAAGCTGGTTCGTAGCGTAACCCACAAGCATCATCGCCAGTATCAATGCAGCACTAATCTGCAACCACAGTGGGCTGGATTGAAGAATTCTTTTGATGAATCGATTGATTATCATTGCAAAAGGTTCGCAGCCAGAAACATCGGATTCACAGTAAGGGAATTCGATTAATGTTCTTCAGCAAACACGACATCTGCGTTAGTTTTTGATTTTTCGAAAAACCGGCTATTGCCATTAATCGTTTTACGTATAACGTCGTAGTCAACAGCTTCGCCGACAACGAATCTTTTTCTACTAAATGGTTTGAAAAGGGCTTCGTCATCCAAACTCAGCATGACGCTTTGCAATTGAAGAAATATTTCATTGTCCATATGGCTGCTGGCAATCCAGGCCTTATTCACATTTGGGAATTTAGCAACAGCCCTGAGTTGCAAACCCCTTTTTATCAATTTATTTAAGGTCCCTTCTTTCAATGCACCCGCATCGAACTTTCCAGCAGCAACAGCATGCCCTACCCTGTCATGGCGACCAAGATAATCATACCCAGACAGATCATTTGCCCCTACGCCGTTATCTACCAGATGAGCTTGTGAGAGATAGCGCCCAATGGTGGACTCCATATTTCCAAATGCAAACGTTTTTCCTGCAAGCTGACTTACCGTGTGTATTGAACTATCAGCACGCACCGCGATAACACCATTGAATGTTTTTGAATCATTTTTACTCTCGATAGCAAGTAAACGCAGAGACGCATCTTGCTCAAGCGCTGCGATGTAGGACGCAGCACCCAACATTGAAAAATCAACATTGCCATTGACCAGCTCGCTGACGCCTTTCTCATATGTCGATGACACTTTCAGCGATATTTTAACTGTTGTATCCAGTCGTTCTGATAATTCGACTTCTATACCATTAAGTACAGGGCGATAAGCTTTTACCATTTCGGTTGGCTGGTCGGTTGTGTAAACACCGAAAGTAAGGTTCATATCTGCAGATAATGGAGCGGCAAAAAGAAAAGCGAGAAAAATCGCTATGCGGCTGAAATACCTTTGAAATAATGCCTTGATCGCTTCAATACGCATAATATATGTACCGGAATTGAACGTATGGAAATTCAGTATCGCATCCAAAAAATAGAGCCTTATGTTCGTGTAACGTCTAAGCAACCAAGATCATTATGTGTAACCTGTTACTCTCAATTCAGGCTATTCGACCAATTGGAAACCAAAAAAGAAATAGTTTGAATGTTTGTGCGTATTCAAGAGAAAAAATAGCGTGGCTGCTACGCTTTGAAGTAGGTTCTTAAATTGTGGCTAATTGTTTCTGAGGGAAATTCAACCGAGCCTGTATAGGCAAAGAATATTAACTAATCGTTATTCAGTACCAAGGCATATAAACGTAATATTAGACGCTCTGCACTAACTGATTCGCAGTAAACGCCGTTCGATAAAGCTTTGAATAAAATGGTGCTGCTTTTACAACACTGGGATTGGAAATGGGTAAAGGCAGATCGGCATAGTCTGCACCGGTCAGCATATCAGCCATGGCTTTACCGAAAACCGTCCCCGTGGTGATGCCCCGACCGTTATATCCGATCGACGTAAATAGATTTTCGTCCAGCACATGGATACGAGGAAGGTGATCTGGCGTCATGGCTATTTGCCCGTCCCAGGCTTCTTCAAAGTCGATCTCTTTAAGGGTGGGGAACAAACGTTTAATTTGCTTTCGTGCCCATCGTAACGAAAGGCCCGAATCAATCGATCCGACAATCTTTCCCATGCTGCCAATTAGTAGTCGATCATAGGCATCGCGCCGCACATTGAACATGATACGACCTGTGTCCCATACTCCCTGCTTTCCGGGCAATATATGCGCAGCACTATCATCCAGTGGCGCAGTGGCAAGCTGAAAGTAATTAATAATAGTGAAGTTACGATGTAAGTCTGGCCAAAGTTTATCGGTATACGCATTGGTACCCAGTACAACCGCTTTGGCGACGATATCACCTTGTTGCGTGCTCACTCGCCACTGTCCAGACTCTTTATTAAGCGAAGTAACACGATTAGCCACAGATATGCTCGCCCCAGCTCCACGGGCAGCCCGAGCTAGCCCGCGACAGTAACCCATTGGATTAATGGTTCCAGCACGATGATCAAGCAGCGCTCCATGAAAAACATCAGTTCCAATTAGTTCACTGGCAGCCGCACGATCCAGCAGCTCGACCGGTTCACCAAGACGTTTCCATTCCGCCAGTCGGCCTTGCAACTCTGTGTATCCAGCAGGTGCGTGAGCCGCGTGCAAGGTACCGGAGCGAGTAGCCTCACAGCGTATCTGGTGTTTTTCAATTAAGGAAAATACATACTCTGGCCCTTTGCCAAATTGGCTAATAAAACGCGGTCCATAAGTATCACCTAATTGTTCGCGTACCTTTTGAGGCGGAAGCCACAGGGCCGCATTCACTAAACCACAATTACGCCCTGAACCACCAAAGCCAATTTGTTCAGCCTCAACAACCTGGGCGTTCAGTCCTTTTTCCGCACAATGCAACGCCGTCGACAGACCGGTAAAACCAGCACCAACTATTAACACATCAACTTGAGTATCTGCTGGAAACGCATCGACCTGCTCGGGTTCCTGCGCAGATGCATTCCAAAGAGAGAGGGTATCGCGTGACAACGTAGGCTCTGATACGTGGTTTCAAGGCATCTTGCATCGCACAGATCGCTGTGTCAACATCAATACAAAGCTGCATTTGTCCTGAGATTGAACTAGAAAAGTCATCTGCAAAATACCTTGTTAGCTGTACTGATTCGCGCACTGAATTACCATCTCTAGATGACTACCAGGATGACCACCAAGGCATTTCACGCATGAATAATAAAATCGACCATTTTGCCGTAGGCGCTGACAGCCTGGAACAAGGCACGACAACCATGCGATCGCTGCTGGGTGTTACTGTCCCACAAGGGGGTAAGCACGAAATGATGAGCACGCATAATTGCGTTATGCAGGCAGGCAATGAATCTTTTTTTGAACTCATCGCGATTGATCCGGATGCTCCGGCACCTGCTCGCACCAGATGGTTCACCCTTGACGACCCGAATACTCAACAACGTATTCGTGAACGACCACGCGCGCTTTGCTGGGTTGTGAATACCGATAATCTGGATGAAGTTGTGAAATCCAGCCCGGTCGATCTCGGGGACGTCGTGACTTTCACTCGTGGTGATCGATCATGGCGCTTAACCGTACCGAGCGATGGGCACTTGCCCGGAAACGGCTTGTTGCCTGCGTTTATTGAATGGTCCCCCGGCCCGCACCCAAGCACGGGGCAACAAGACCTTGGCGTAACGCTTCAGAAAATAATACTGAGCCATCCCGAACCTGAAACACTATCTACTCAATTGGAACAGTTGCAGGTCGCCCATTTGGCAGACGTAAAACAAGGGGCTTTTGGCCTATCGTTTGAGTTAAAAACAAAAAATGATGTTGTACGTATTGATTGAGTATTGAATAGGCTTAGCTATGCTCCCGATTCTTGATATTTCAGATTTCTTAAACGATAACAACAGTGATGCTGCACTGGCGTTTATTGAGCAGTTGCGTGAAACTTGCCACGGGCCCGGGTTCTTCTATCTGGTCGGTCATGGAATAGATACTGAAAACAATGAGCAAGCACTCGATATGGCCAATCAATTCTTTGCCTTACCCGATACGGAAAGAGAGGCTTTAGCTATAGGGCAGTCAGCCGGTTTTCGTGGGTACACACTTTTAAAAAATGAACGTACAAATGGCCGTATAGATTGGCGAGACCAAATTGATATCGGCCCTGAGGAACCAGCGCCTCAGCTCAATCCGGGCGACCCGCCATGGCTTCGTTTACGCGGACCGAACCAATGGCCTGCGAGCTTGCCAAATATGGAAAACGTTATCAGTAACTGGATGAGCAAGGTAGAACCCATCGGACTGGCTTTAATGAGAGCACTGGCCATCGGGTTGGGCCAATCAGCCAATTACTTCGATAGCAAAATGACACCACAGCCGTATACCAGAGTTAAGATTATCCGATACCCGGCTCAGCCTGAACATGGAGGCAGTGGACAGGGTCTTGGCCTGCACAACGATACAGGAATCATTACGCTAATCTTGCAGGATCAAATTCCAGGGTTACAAGTAATGAGCAAGGGTGAGCTTGTCAATGTCGAACCATTGCCAGGGGCATTCGTGGTTAATCTGGGTGAAATGATGCAATCTGCAACAAATGGTTATTTGAAAGCGACAAAGCATCAAGTGGTAAGCCCACCAGCGGGTAAACAACGCATATCGATTGCGTACTTCGTCAATCCCCGACTCGACGCACGATTTGAACCAGTCGAATTACCACCGGAACTGGCCATAGAGGCGACCGGAGGGCAAAACGCCGATCCGAATAATCCTGTTTTTGCCACGTTCGGTGCGAATCAACTTAAAACCCGCATGAGATCGCACCCGGATGTTAACGAAGCGTTTTATGCTGATGTAGAACAAGATGATCTTCACTAATAACACTTTTTCCGATGATGCTTACCGGTAAAACGCTTTTGTTGACTGGTGCTGGTCGTGGCATCGGTTATGAAATTGCTAAATGCGCATTGCGAGAAGGAGCCTGCGTTGTCGCACATGTTGGACGAACACAATCTAAAGATGTACTGTTTCAGTCAGACTCTGTTCTGGCACTAACAGGCGATCTGTCAAAACCTGCTGATATTAAAAAGCTTTGGCAAAACGCGCTTAACTGGAAACACAGAATTGATGTTTTGATTAACAATGCCGGAGTTTACGTTGCGTCTCCGCTTGATCCGCATTCAGCCTGGGAAAACGGATGGGAACAGAACCTTGCAATAAATCTTCGCGCACCGGCTAATTTATGCCGACACGCAATACAGCATTTCCAACAAAGCAATGAAGGCATAATCATCAACATGTCGAGTCGCGCAGCCCATCGCGGCGATGGTGAAGATCACATGGCATACAGTGCGGCAAAAGGCGGCTTGCTTTCACTGACAAAAGGCATTGCTAGAAATCATGCAAGCACAAACACCGTTGCCTATGCCATAGCACCTGCCTGGGTTCGAACACAAATGGCAGAGGCCTTCATAAAAGAAAACGGCGAGAACAATATTACGGCCGACTTGCCCATGCGTGAGATTACTCCAGCATCTGATGTTGCCGAAACCATCATTTTTCTGGCATCGGGCAAAGCCAGACACGCCAACGGCTGTACCATCGACATTACCGGTGCAGACTATGTGCGTTAGTTTCTTCACTTGAAATCTCAAAATACAACAACCTGGGCTGGGCCGTTTGTATGGACCGGGTCTGAAATGAATGACAGCAAAGACTGGGTTATCCAGCTGTCTGCGCAGGATATCAATGATATCGAAAACGGCATTGACGCTTTTCATGCATCAGGTAAAACACTATCGAATACAACACAAACAGATTTCCCATTCGCACGTTTTTCCGACCAGTTGAAACAAGCTCAAAACAGATTACTCAACGGCTGTGGCTTTGTACTGTTTCGAGGGCTTCCGGCGAAGCAATGGAGCGATCAACAACTCATAACAGCCTATTGGGGCATCGGAGTACACATCGGGGTACCCGTTTCACAAAATGCACAAGCACACTTATTAGGACATGTAATAGACCAGCGTGCACAACGATCTGGCGATACCCGAATCTATCAAACCAATCGCGCGCAGCCGTTCCATTCAGATTCCTGCGATATCGTCGGACTACTTTGTTTACGAGCGGCTAAGACAGGCGGTGAAAGCAGCGTGGCTAGTTCTGCAGCGATACACAACGCTTTACTACATTCTGACCCACTGTCGCTTGATACACTTTATGGTACTTTCATGTGCGATCGGTATGGGGAGATTCCTGAGGGGAAGCTGCCTTACTACCCCGTCAGAGTATTCAATGTCATCGATGAACTTCTCGTTTGCTGTGGCATGGACCCGGATATAAGATCAGCTCAACGTCTTGAGGGCATCAAGGCATTGAGTGAAGAACAGGTACACGCGCTCGATCAGTTTCAAGCAGCTGCAAAAAGTGTGGCTTTAAAAATGTCGCTGCAGCGAGGTGACATTCAATTAGTTAATAATCTTGTCGCTGTTCATGCTAGAGAAACCTATGTTGACCATAGCGAGCCTGAAAAACGCCGGCACCTTATCCGGCTTTGGTTGTCTGCTGAACGGGGGCGAAGATTGCCTGAATTTTTGCGCGAGCGCTGGGGTAACATTGACGTGGGCAGTGTGCGTGGCGGTATCAAAGTGCCAGACGCTGTTCCGGTTGCGCACTTCAGTCCAGACGAAAGTTGATCAGCTACTCATCAGTGATGCTTGATTAAAAACCGGACACGTAAGAATCGACGGATAACCATATTGCCTGCCTAAGGTATCGTTATTCTAGAGCGCGTACCAAACAAGATTCAGCAGTAAGCAGCGCGTTTCGGCACATCACAAAACCCTAGCCGTTCGATGTCACTCAGGTATTGCTTCTCCAGATCTGTACGCTGTTCTTTCCGCGCAGCATCTACCAGCATGTGATAGAAGACATCGCGTTGCGCGTGACTTGCACCCATTTTGTATAACTGATGTCGAACATCACCAAGCAGACTGATAACACGGGCGTAATCTTTTTTTCGATGTGCAAGCACTGCCTTGCAGACGGGGATACCCACCTCCCGATAAGCCGCGCCTATCGAACCTGTCGTTGATTCATCCTGATATCGTTCGCTCATACTGAACAACAGCTGCGTTGCCTGTGCAAAGTTTCCACATGCACCAAGAACCATCATGTCGTGAATATTGCTAAAGACTGACGCATGATTATCAGTGCGAGCAGAACAAACAACACTAAGGTTTTGCCAGAGTTCAGCAACGTCTACGCCATACAACTCCAATCGCATGACCAATGATGCATAGTTATTAATATCAATCGTGGCCGCAGGCGATGCCTTTATTAGCCTGGATTCCGGATTGCGTATTTTGGTGTGCAGCAATTCCAGTATTTTGTCATGTTCCCGGGTTTCAAGCAGGAACAAACAGTAATGCCACCATAGGTGATGCTGCATCTGATTGGCGTTTCCCCAGTTCTCACTGAGTCCGTCCAGCCATTGAATTCCTTGCTTAAATTCACCCTTCATTAAAAAAACATGCGCCACCGCATGCGCACCCCATACATCCGTTGCATCGATTTCAACTGACTCCATGCCGTAACGCTGAGCCGCATCATAAAAACCCGCTTCCTCGTTGGCGAATGCTCGAATAGCTAATAGTGGACCATAGTCCTTGCTGGTGTTCTTCCAGTGAGGAGCAGCCTGTTCGGTAATTGCATGCATCCATTTGGCTTCACCTAACCAGAAAGTCTCTTCCTGCGCCAGCATCTGAAGGTATGCATCGGTTGGGTATTGCTGACAAAGTGCTGCGAGCTTGTGCGTGCCTTCTACCCGTTGTCCGAGTTGCATGGATTTCAATGCATCAAGCAGGCATGATTCCTTTGATACACCTTCAGGGAGCCGTTGTTGAGCCAGTTCAACCTGTGCGCTAATTTGCTCTTTATAAGACTCATCGTTTGCACCATGCAACATCCAGGCTTTGATCACATGCGGCAAACAGTAGGAATTATCCTTGGTAATCGCCAGGTCGATATGCTTCATGGCGTCAGCCTGATTTCGCACAGACTGATCTATGCCTCGTTGACATGCCTGCAACGCAGCTGAATGTTCAGAATTCATTTCATCAGTCTCATAAAAATCTGCCATATCTATATTGACATTAATCGGCGCTGGGTGTCATTGTTTGTGCATGAACAATTCTAAGCCAAACATCGTCCTGTTCATGGTCGATCAGTTAACCTCTTTCGTCTTAAACACTTATGGCGGAACGGTGTGCAAAACGCCGAATATCGACATGTTGGCGGAACGCGGTACGGTATTTGAAAACGCCTACTGCCCCTATCCGCTATGTGCTCCGTCCCGGTTTGGCATGATGGCTGGAAGGCTTCCATCAAAAATCGGCGCGTTTGATAATGGTGCTGAGTTACCAGCAGCAACCCCGACGTTTGCTCACTACCTACGATTGCACGGCTACTACACCTGCATTTCAGGCAAAATGCATTTCGTTGGTCCCGACCAGTACCATGGTTTTGAAGAGCGCTTAACTACCGAAATTTATCCGGCAGACATGTCATGGACGCCCACACCTGATTTTCGGGATTTCAATAAAGACGAAGAACGTGGATACACCTTCGGCGTTTCAACCATTGATACGGTAAAAGACGCTGGACCCGTTGCGCGCTCCATGCAAATAGACTACGACGAAGATGTTATTCATCATGCCGTTCGCGAAATCTATACCCGCGCACGCAGCGAAGATAATCGCCCTTTTATGTTGACCGTTTCTCTGACTCAACCACACGACCCGTACGTGACCACACAAGCCTATTGGGATTTATACAACGACGAAGACATCGATGCGGCACAGGTACCAGCCATTCCGGTAGACGAACGCGATGCGCATAGCCAATCGCTGTATTACCACTACGGGCAAGACAAGTGTGAATTAAGCGATGAAGACTACCGTCGCGCACGGCGCGGTTACTACGGGATGATTTCACACATAGATGCGTTGTTCGGGCAAATTGTCAGTGCACTCGAGGAGAGCGATTTATCCAAGAATACCGTAGTGATGTTTTCTTCGGACCACGGCGATATGATTGGTGAGCGCGGCATGTGGTTTAAAAAAACCCTATATAACCCGGCAATTCAGGTTCCAATGATTGTTTCACATCCTGAGTACACCCCTGGTCGATCGGCTGCACCAGTATCATTGTTAGATGTATTTCCGACCATGCTTGAATTAGCCGACATTGATGTAAACACTATTCCAACCCACATCGATGGCAAGAGTATGCTGCCGGCGATTAAAGGCGAGCCGCTTCACGGACCCGTTTTCTCAGAACACATTGACGGCGGTACATCTGCACCACGCGTGTGTGTGCGAGATGGCAACATGAAGTTGGTGCTCTCACGCGCCTATCCATCACAACTGTTCGATCTGGAAAGCGACCCACTCGAACTGACTAACCTTGCAGCAACAGGCCATGAGGCTGAATCCAGACTAACTACACTCGCTGAATCCACATGGCCACTGGACACTTTGCTTGACGATGTTATTCGTTCACAAACAGAACGTAAACTGGTTGATTCGGCTTTGGCACAGGGACGCGAAGAACGTTGGGATTTTGTACCACGCCCGTTACAACAAAACACGAGTTATGTTCGTCGCGGTGATGCATTTCCAACAGTTGAGCGCAGAGGCTATTTACCTTATTCTAAATAAACTGATCTGTTAACTACTTAGTGGCAAACTGAATTCAGCATTCAATTGCGACAACGGTAGATCAATTCCCAACCCGTACCCGGCTGGCAACTGGAACCACCCCTGATTGCCGCGAATGGCACGCAAGTCGAGGTGTTCGAAAAATACCTGATGCACGTAATGATATTCCGTGTGTGCCACCGACTCTGATGCGGCCGCAAAATGACTTGCCGCCAGCAGTGCGACCGCCGTTGATGACACCTCTAGTGACAAGTAAATACGACTATCGCTCAACAACTCATTCAGCTCAATAAGTCGGGACAGTCCTCCACAGGCAATAGGTGCTACTTGTAGAAATTTTACGGCGCCCTCATTGATCAGCTCACGGTGTATTTCATGTCTGTATTCGGCTTCCGTGCCCATAACGGGCATTCCAGATTCAGTCAACTGCTTCATGGCCTGTGCATCAGTCGCATCCACTGGAGATTGGAAAGCTACAATACGGTCGCTTGAAAGCGAATCGTAAAATGCTTGTGCGTCTGTCATCGAATAGGTGTAGACACCATCGATAATGAGTTTGCAAGCTTTGGGCAATTTATCAAGCACTGCTTCGACTCGCAGTCGGTCTTCAGCAGCGGGCAGCCCACCCACTTTCATTTTGACTAAATCAAACCCTTCAGATTGTATTAGGAGCATTTCGCCACTAAGGTCTTCGTTGGTTTTGTCTTCACCATAAAGCCCGCCACTTCCGTAAAGGTAGACACAGCCGTCTGGCAAATCCGATTGCAGGCCTTGTGCGCGTAAGTATTTCCACAACGGTTGGCGGGAAAGTTTACTACGCAAATCCCATAGCGCAATGTCAACACCGGACAATGCGGATGCGAGCATTCCGTGTCGCGCTGACAGTGTTGCCTTAGCGTACAAGCTCTGCAGAGTCGAGGCATGTTCTTCAACGGAGATACCGATTATATGAGGTGCAACCTCAGTACGCAGAAACGCGACCAGCGCATCAGGGGACGCATCAAAACACCAGCATTCACCCAATCCGGTTTGGCCGTTACTGTCTTCCAGAACCACGAACACGGCATGTTTTTCAGTCCACTTGATCGCGGGGTTCCAAACCTTGCCACCCAGTTCATTACAGTGGGTATACACCGACAGCTTGCTTATGTTGGACATTGAATCGTTTAATACGGTTGGACTATTTAAGACAAGACTAATTACAACAAAAATAATGACAGCAATAGTAAATGTAGCAACACCAGTTACGCCAATTTAATCGCAGATGAACTACTTAATGTTGCAGAATCTGACTGAGAAACAGTCTGGTTCTTTCGTTTGTGGGATTTTCGAAAAACGCGTGTGGCTCATTTTGCTCAACGATCTCGCCTTCATCCATAAAAATGACGCGATCAGCGACACGACGGGCAAAGCCCATCTCGTGGGTCACGCAAATCATCGTCATCCCTTCCTCTGCTAGCGAAACCATAACATCAAGTACTTCAGAAATCATTTCAGGATCAAGCGCTGATGTCGGCTCATCGAACAACATAATTTTAGGGCTCATACACAAAGATCGTGCAATGGCAACACGTTGCTGTTGCCCACCGGATAATTCACCGGGGTATTTGCTGGCCTGTTCCGGAATGCGTACCTTTTCAAGAAAGCCCATGGCAATACTTTCAGCTTCCTTTCGCGTTTTTCGACGTACCAACGTTTGCGCAAGCGTGCAGTTCTCCAGCACTGTCATATGAGGAAACAGATTGAACTGCTGGAACACCATGCCAACTTCACGTCTGATCTCATCTATGTTGGCTACATCGTCATTCAACTCGGTACCGAGCACATTTATTGAGCCGCGCTGATGATCTTCGAGTTTACAGATGCAGCGTATCAGGGTTGATTTACCTGAACCCGATGGGCCGCACACAACGACCTTTTCACCATCAGCCACTGTCAGGTTTATGTTTTTAAGCACATGAAAGTCATCAAACCACTTATTAACCTCGGCCATGGTGACGGCCACTTGGCCTGTGGCAACTTGTTCCGATTGATCAGCCATGCCCTACTCTCAGTTTCTTTTCCAGATAAGCGCCGTATCTGGATAATGAAAATACAAATATAAAATAGATCAAACCAATGAACACATACACTTCAATATAGTGAACGGTCCATTTCCCGGTACCGTATGCTGCAGCACCTGAGGCCAGAATTTCAAAGAAGCCCACAATTGTCACAATCGAGGTTTCTTTAAAAGTGATGACAAATTGATTAACAATGGCCGGCAAGGAATTTCGAAAAGCCTGTGGTAACTGAATTCGAGTTACGCGTTGCCAGTAGTTCAACCCCAAAGTCAATCCAGCTTCTACTTGTCCCGGCGGCACGGCCTGTAGACCGGCTCTGATGTTTTCTGCCTGATAACAAGCGAAGAAAATCGCAAACCCGACAATAACCCGATACAGTTTGTCGCCTTGCAATATATCGGGCAACACAAATGGTGTGATGACAGCCGCTGTAAATAGGATCGTCAACAATGGCAGGGACCGGAAAAAATCGATGAACAGTCCGAATAGCTTTGCTATGACGGGCAACTTCGATCGTCGGCCCAATGCCAGTAATATAGATAACGGCATTCCAATTAGCGACACAGCAGCGAAAATAAAAATGGTCAGCGCCAGGCCACCCCAGCGCTCAGGTGTTATCACACTCAAGCCGAACAAACCACCATGCATTAACAGATAAAAAATACCAAACCCTGTTATCCACAGAAGACTTAAGCGCAGCGCACTCCAAAACCATGGCACACAGGAGAGCACGATAGTAATCACCATAACAATACAGGCAAGTGTTGAGCGCCAGTGCTCTTCGTACGGAAACAAACCAAAGAATATAATGCGATGCCGGGCATCGATAACCGACCAGCATGCACCAGATGCCTCTTTGCACAAAGGTTCATCCGCCTCAGACCAGATACTGGATAAAAACGCCCAATCGACAATGACATACGCGAGATACGCGAATAATATTGCGCACACAATGGTGACAACGGCACTAACCGGACCAGAAAAGTAGCCTTCTCTGATTTTAGTGGCAAGAGATATTGGTGGCGGTGATGGCAATGCAGTAGTCGTCATGAGATCAGCTTTTGACCTCATAACCTTTGATCGCAATTCGTTTGTTAATGGTATTCATAACAAATGCGATACTTAGATTGATGATCAGAAAGCCCACCATCAATATGGCCAGCAGCTCAAGTGTTTGTCCACTCTGATTAATAGACGTTGATATGATCATGAAAAAATCAGAAAAACCCACCACTAGCCCAATGGTTGTCGCCTTCATTAACTGCACATATTGATTTGTTAAAGACGGCAACACGGCACGAACAGCCAGCGGCAAGCGTATGCGAGTGAAAATGTGGAAGTTCTTCAAGCCGTTAACAAAACCAGCTTCGATCTGTCCGCGGGGCACAGACATTAAGCCAGCTCGAACAACCTCACCGATATAGGCACCACCATATAAACCAATCGCTATAACCAGTGCGGACAATTCGGGCGGCATCCGCATACCACCTTTAAAATTCAAGCCTTTTAAGGCAGGTAAATTAAGTAATGGCGTATCGGGCACACGCGCGAAATAGCCAATAGCAATAAACGCGATTGGTAGCAGTAACCAGCCGAGCGTTCTGATTCGATAATAGGTCAACGAGCGATCAAGCAAGTTTCGTAGCCATGGCAAAAAAAACAACCAGGCTATGAACAGTACAAGCATTAATGCAACTGACCACAACGCAATATTGAACACTGGGAAATAGACACCGCGACCGGTTAGAAAGACGGCATCGGCCAGCGATACGGCCTGTCTTGGGCGCGGTAAGTGAGCCACAATGGAATACCAGAACAGCGCCTGCAATATAAGCGGGACATTACGAAAAACTTCAACGTAAACCGTGCCCAGAAACGAGAACAGTTTATTTTTGGACGTTCTGATCAAGCCCACCAAAATGCCAATGAACGTCGCCAGTGAGAT
>CALJNA010000080.1 GCA_937981955.1 uncultured Granulosicoccaceae bacterium | reverse complement strand
TAAATGACAGATGAGCAACGGGCGTAATTATCGAAACCGGTAATGTTAGTAAGCAAGCGTCTGTAGTTGCTATGGTTATATCTGAACAGATGGGTGGCTTGCCTTCACTTCAATGACTGCCGTGTTGGTTACGCTAACTGGAGTCATCGGCGCTATGCGATTCCCGCTAATGGTGTGTATTTTCTGGGGTTACCGTGGCAATTGCGTCGAGGTTCGTCGTTTATTTGGGGCGTATGGCACGATGCGAAATACCTAGCCGATCATATTGGAAGGCAACGTTTTTATCAGTCATACCGCAAGAGTGCTGACTGAGTGCTATCTATCCGTCAGCGCTAGTCTCAGTCCCAGAAATGCAAAAGTTCCGGCAAACAAGCGTTTCATCCATTGCATCACACCGGGTGATTGGATGATGTAGGCTCTTGCTTTCGCTGCAAACGCACCGTACACAACAAAGACCAGGAAAGTCATCGCCATAAATACAAACGCAAGGTAAATCAGGTAAGCCACTGAGCCAGCACTTTCCATAGGGACGAATTGTGGTAGAAAAGCCAGGAAAAAAAGTGAAAGTTTCGGATTCAATACATTCAGTAAAGTACCGTTAAGTGCGGTTCTAAGAAGCGATTTTTCAGAGGCATTCTCAGTGACCTCCATTAACTCTTTATCATGCAAGATGCTCCATGCCATAAAGAATAAATAGGCAACACCCAGATATTTAACGATAACGAATGCCAGTGCGCTGGTATGGAAAATGGCCGCAAGGCCTAAAATACTTGCCGTAGCCGCCGGTACTATCCCAAACGTACAGCCAATTGCTGCGGCTACGCTTGCTTTGAAACCCCGACCCAATCCAATGGCGACTGTGTAGATTACACCGGTCCCTGGTAGAAGCACTACAACCAAAGAGGTCAATAAAAACTCTGCAGACATATCGTTTATTCCTTATGGATGAGCACTGTTCCGGTACCGTAACTTCTCGCGAGTCCTGCTCACAATCTTACGCCTTACCGATTGAATCCGATTGATACACTAAGTCTTTCACAATGCAACACTCGGCGTTGGCGGGAATTGATGCTATCGACTAAATCCTAATCCAATCAAATTCGATTCTCCGTTCAAATCAGATAAATGCAATTCCCATAGAAGATCTTCATCCTCTTTCTCGTGTTGAACTTTCCAAGCTAATATATAGTGGCTCGGTTTATAAAAATGGGCCAGATATTCGATGGATTTCATCCGGCCCACTGGCTTCAAATTCTGTACGGCCTCGTCAAAGAACTCTTGTCCCTCGAGGTGGGGGAATTTATCAATATATCCTGCGTAATCCGGTTTTTCATGCAACCGTATTACCGCTTCCAACATCGGGTTAGCGACACTTACAATAAATTCATTGTCTAAGGGGCGATGAACTATCTTTGTATCCGAGGCATTGTATACGGTCCCAAATCCAACGCCCACTGGTTTGATAGTGCCATCAATTTCGTCTAGTTCCAAGTGCCAGAGAACATCCTGCTTGGATTGGTATTGCAGTTTCCATATTAGGGTGTGGCTATCGTTATGATTAAGTCTGGCCAGATAGGTATTGGAAATAAGTTTGCCAAGTGTTTTCAGGCTATCGATTTTCCTGTCAAATCGCCCCTCCGGCATCATATCTTCTACTTCGGGAAAGCGTGCTGTTAGCTCTCTATGGTCTGGACGAATGAAGTGCTGTATGCATTGTTCGAACAGCGGCTGGCCAATTGATCTTGCATTCGAGTCACATATTTTGTCAGTCAATGCCATTGTTTGTGCCTCGAATACCTATCGTTAGTTTGCTGTGCGTGCTAAGGCATCTGCTGTTCTTTCAATCATATCTAAATTCCACCAGCTTTTCTGAGTACAGTAGCAACAGACTCGGTCACTCCCGCTTTAGCTGGGTGGGCACTGCTTAACACCAGGCCTAGCGTTGTGCTGCCACCGTACATGTTTGCTTCAGCATTTACTTCGCACCCGTGGTCAATCAGGCACTGGGTAATGTCTGAGCAGTTAATTGGACTAATTTGACGTTGTGATTCAACACCATTGGCTCCAACATAGTGGAGTAGCGTTGACTGATGTCCGTAGCCGGAGCGTTGGGTGACTAAGGAAGGCAGGGCGATAAGTTGTTGTTCAAGTTTCTCAAGTTTACCGGTGATTACGTTTTCAACGGCTGTTTCGAATTCTGCACACAATTCTTTGCCGTTTAATTGCTGAACGGTTTCCCAGTCAGCAAAGCCGTATTCCAATGCAACGGATTCTTTAATGTCTTTAAGATTAAGTAGTGTTGCCATAATCTCATCTGGTTTTTTGCCGCGTACTTGGGGACACCAGCTACCCAGGTGAAAGCTTACGGCGCTATTGCCGTTGTCAAATGCCTGATGTATTGCTGCGGCATGCTGCTCAAGCAATGTGCGAATAACCAGCGTGGGTGGGTATTGTTCAATGGCTTGCGAGTACAACGCTCTTAAATTGGCGATAACAGGATCGATAAACACGTCTGTCATGGCTAAAACCTCCTAACACCGGTTAGCGCCTGTTAGATCACAACGACTCGCTAGTTGGCAAGAGCGTCCAGAATTCGAGCCCAGCTTCGGGTGCCTTTATGAAAACTTTTGGTGCTGTACTTTTCATTCGGTGAATGAATGGCATCGTCATCCAGGCCAAAGCCAACAAGCAGGCTGTCCATCTGCAAGATGTCTTTAATGTGCCCGACGACGGGAATAGAGCCACCACATCCGGCATAGACTGCATCGTTTTCCCACTCTTCAGACAGTGCTGCGTGGGCACGCGCAAATTCGGGTGCATCAACTGGCATGACGGTGGCACCCGATGCATCTTTCGAATGAAATTCAACCGAGCAATCCGGTGGCAGACTATCCTGCACATATCGCTGGAAGGTTTCTTGAATCTTGTCGGCATCCTGTTCGCCAACCAGTCTGAAACTGACTTTTGCACTGGCTTTCGATGGCAAAACCGTTTTAAACCCTTCACCGGTATAGCCACCCCAAATGCCATTCACGTCGAACGTGGGTCTGGACCAGATTTGTTCGAGTACCGAGTAGCCATCTTCACCAGCGGGTTTGGATAAACCGACATCGCCGAGGAATGAGGATTCGTCGTGATTAAGCGCTGCCCATTGTTTTTTGATCGCGTCCGACGGTTCACTTACGCCATCGTAAAAACCATCAAGCGTGATACGTCCGGTGTCATCATGGAGCCCTGCCAGGATTTTGTTCATCACACGAATTGGATTTATCGCAGGACCGCCGTACATGCCGGAGTGCAAGTCGAGTGAGGGGCCTGTAATGGTGAACTGTTCACCAACCATGCCACGCAGCATGGTGGATATGGCCGGTGTATTCTTGTCCCACATGCTGGTGTCGCAGACCATGGCCAAATCGGCTTTGAGTAAGTCCATATTGTCTTGCATAAATGGAATAAGCGATGGTGAGCCACTTTCTTCTTCACCTTCGAAAAATACGGTGATGTTGGCGGGCAAACTGCCGTTCACCTTTTGCCATGCTCTGCAGGCTTCAACGAAAGTCATCAGTTGACCTTTATCGTCAGCTGCACCGCGGGCTCGAATCACCTGGCCGTCGGGTGTGTCTTCCAGTTGCGGTTCGAACGGTGGCTTGTTCCATAATTCCAGCGGGTCGACTGGCTGAACATCATAGTGTCCATAAAACAGGTAGTGTGGTTTGTCTCCACCGGCTTGAAGCTTGGCCACAACCATTGGGTGGCCCGGCGTGTCGTAACGCATGGCATCAAAACCGATGCTTTTTAAATCATCCACTAACCAGTCGGCACACTTGACACACTCGGTCGCAAATGCAGAGTCAGTTGAAATACTTTGAATTTTGAGCAACGCGAACAGCCGTTCCATGGCTTTGTCCTGATCGGTATCTATCAGGTTTAATACGTCGTTTAGTTTGCTCATTATTTCTATACTCCATCCAGCTCATTCCAGCCGATTCAGGCTTCGGCGGTTTCTGCCAGTTTTACCAGTAAGTCTTTGGCGTCAATCTGGTCACCTGCTTTTACAAGCAGTTCACTGACCACACCACTAACATCGGCATAGATAGCTGTCTCCATTTTCATTGCCTCTATCGACAACAAGACATCACCGGCTTTGACCTGTTGACCGTCGGATACTTTGACTGTGGAGATAACCCCTGGCATTGGTGCACCCACCTGAAGTTTGTCCGTAGGGTCGGCTTTGGCGCGCACGGCCGATGAGCCTGATGCACCGTGTATGCGATCGGGAACCTGAATAGAGCGGGGCTGACCATTCAATTCGAAGAAGACCCGAACCATGCCTTTATCATTTGTTTCACCGATAGCAACGCAACGGACAACCAGTGTTTTACCCTGTTCTATATCAACGAACAATTCATCGCCAACTTTTACGCCATAAAAATAAACCGGAGTCGGTAAAACGCTGGTTGGTCCATATTCAGATTGTGCTGCCATAAAGTCAGTAAAGACTTTGGGGTACATGTTGTAAGCAGCAAGTTCTTGTTGCGAAACTGTCTTTTGTAGTGTTTCTTCCAGTTCAAGTCGTGTTTTGTCTAAGTCGACGGGCGGAATCAATGCACCGGCACGTTCTTTAAGCGGTGCTTCACCTTTTAGCACTTTGTTTTGAATTTGTTCAGGCCAGCCACCAGGAATCTGGCTGAGTTCACCGCGCATTAATGATACAACCGAATCTGGAAATGCAATTTCTCGATCGGGGTCAACCACGTCATCAATTTTCAAATCCTGACTAACCATCATTAGCGCCAGATCACCAACCACTTTTGAAGATGGTGTTACCTTAACGATATCACCAAGCATCTCGTTTACATCCGCATAGGCTTGCGCTACTTCATGCCAGCGCGGGGCAAGACCAAGCGAACGTGCCTGTTCTTTCAAATTGGTAAATTGCCCACCTGGCATCTCGTGTAAATAGACTTCAGACGCCGGGCCTTTCAGGTCACTTTCAAAGGCGGCGTACTGCGTGCGCACCGCTTCCCAGTAAAATGAAATACGCTGTATGGCGTTTTGATCAAGCTTGGGATCCCGTTCGTCACCGGCAAGTGCGGCAACAATTGACCCGAGGCACGGCTGAGAAGTATTACCCGAAAGTGCATCCATCGCAGCATCAACTGCATCAACACCCGATTCAATCGCCGCAAGTACGGTTGCAGCGGAAATGCCTGATGTATCGTGAGTATGGAAATGCACTGGCAACCCAATTTCTTCACGTAGTGCTTTAAACAATACTCTTGCAGAAGCTGGTCTCATTAACCCGCCCATGTCTTTAATACACAGAATATGCGCACCGGCTTTTTCAAGCTCTTTTGCCATATTCAGGTAGTAGGCAAGGTTGTATTTTGGCTTTGACTCATCGAGCATGTCGCCGGTGTAGCAAATAGCAGCTTCACAAAGCTTGTTTTCTTCAAGTACGGTATCCATTGATACGCGCATGTTGTCTATCCAGTTAAAACAATCGAACACGCGGAACAAATCAACGCCTCCGGCTGCAGCTTCTTTAACAAAATGCTTAACCACGTTGTCGGCATAGTTGGTGTAGCCAACGCCGTTCGCGCCACGGATAAGTGCCTGCAACAGAATGTTCGGCGCACGCTCTCTAATCAGAGCCAGACGTTCCCACGGGTCTTCGGTTAAGAAACGCATGCTCACATCGAAAGTGGCGCCTCCCCAGCACTCAAGCGATAACAGGTTTGGCAACGCCTTGGCGTACGCACCAGCCACATTAACAATATCGTATGTGCGCATTCGTGTAGCCAACAGCGATTGTGGCGCATCACGCATGGTTGTGTCTGTCAGCAGAATCTGTTTCTGCTCCCGCATCCATTGAGCGAATTTTTCTGGTCCGTCTCTGTCCAGCCTATTACGTGTGCCGTCAACTATGGGTTGGTCAAACCACGGTGCATCCATCGGGCGCTCATCATCGCGAGGCTTGGGACGATCACGCGCATCAGGGTGTCCGTTTACAGAAACGTCTGCAATGTAATGGAGTAACTTTGTAGCGCGATCCTGACGCTGCACCTGCTCAAACAGTGCAGGTGTCGAATCAATAAATTTGGTGGTGTAGGTGTTGTTCAGAAATTCCGGATGACCAATGATGTTTTCCAGAAACGTAAGATTGGTCGCTACTCCGCGTATACGAAATTCTCGCAGTGCGCGATCCATGCGCTTGATCGTTTCTTCCGCTGTCGGTGACCAGGCAGTGACTTTTTCAAGCAGCGGATCATAGAAGCGGTTAATTACAGCACCGGAATAGGCGGTACCTCCATCGAGTCGTATTCCAAAACCCTGTGCACCTCGATAAGCGGTTATCCGGCCGTAGTCGGGTATAAAGTTCTGCTCCGGATCTTCGGTTGTGATACGACACTGCATGGCATGGCCGTTAAGCTTGATATCTTCTTGTGCCGGAACACCGGATTCTGGTGTTCCGATAACCGCGCCTTCGAGTAAATGGATTTGCGCCTTGATGATATCGATGCCGGTGACCTCTTCGGTTACCGTATGCTCCACTTGCACGCGTGGATTCACTTCGATGAAATAGAAGTCTTCTGATTCCATGTCCATCAGGAATTCAATGGTTCCTGCACCAACGTAGTTGGTTGAGCGACCAATCAATAACGCATACTCGGCTATCTCTGTACGTTTCGCATCGGACAAATAGGGTGCTGGCGCACGTTCCACTACCTTCTGATTACGCCTTTGCACAGAACAATCTCGTTCGAACAAATGCACAACATTGCCATGCTTGTCACCGAGTATTTGTGCTTCAACATGCCGAGCCCGTTCAACGAGTTTTTCCAGATAGATTTCATCTTTGCCGAAAGCAGCTCGGGCTTCGCGTTTGGCTTCATTGACTTCGGTATCGAGATCTTCTTCGCTACGAATCACTCGCATACCGCGACCGCCACCACCCCACGAAGCTTTGAGCATAAGCGGATAGCCAATCTCTCCTGCCATGGATTTTATCGCAGCGATATCATCGGGAAGCGGTTCGGTTGCCGGTACAACCGGCACCCCGGCTTTGACGGCAAGATTACGGGCAGCTACTTTGTTACCCAGGGAACGCATGGTTTCTGCTCGTGGACCGATGAACATGATGCCGGCCTCATCGCACGCATCGACAAATTCAGGTGATTCGGATAGCAAGCCATAGCCCGGGTGAATTGCATCAGCCCCGGAAAGTTTGGCAACACGCAATACCTCTTCAATTGACAGATAGGATTCAATGGGACCCATATCGGTATCGAGGTGGGGACCTTTTCCAACCTGATAGGCTTCATCGGCTTTGAATCGATGTAACGCCAGTTTGTCTTCTTCGGCCCAGATAGCAACGGTTTTGATTCCAAGCTCATTCGCTGCGCGAAACACTCGAATGGCTATTTCAGACCGATTGGCGACCAGCAATTTTTTGATTGGCAACGCGAAAATCCTCTTGATACGAGTCCAGATACCAATAGTTTAGCAGTCTGATCGCTGAGCTTTATGCAGGGTGGGGCAATAGTCTCTATTCAAGAAACATTTCAGTACTTTTTCGTGTTGATATGATTTCTACTGGCAACGCTTAAGGGTTTTCACGCAAATGCGGGGCGTGAAATAACCTGTGCTTTATCACTATGAGTCATAAACTTGGTCAATATTTGTACGAATGGTTGCCATAAACGGCAACAATTTTTATCACGGTTTGGATAGCAGCTCGAAGTTGAACTTGATTGTGACTGCTTTTCCGACGTACTCGTCTGTAGGCTGACTTTCCATACCAAGTTGGTAGGCCATCCGGTCTACGATAAATTCGCCGGACGCTGTTTTGTTGCCATCTGTGTCCTGGACTTGCAGAGTAAACGTGTGTGGCAGGGTTATTTCCTTGATCGCCAACGTACCTTCTACGTTTAGCTGGCCATCTCCAGCGGCACTAATTTGCGTTGATTCGAAAACGGCTTCCGGGTAATTTTCGCTATCAAACCATTCAGTATCCGGCAGGGCGCCTTGCACCTGCAGGTTGCTGGATGTGACCGAGGCGGTAGGCACCGTCGCCAGCAAAGAACCGGATTCGGGACTATCAACATTGATCGATGCGGTCACCTGCGAACCCGAAAACTGAATGGCTGTGGATTCGCCCATTATCGTTGCCATTGCGCTGACATCACTCGCACCCGAGCTCAGGTTATCGCCACCTGCGTTAAGGCTGGTGTAGGCAAACAGTAACCCACCAATTCCAGCAGAGAGCAGAACAACAAAGTTGGCCATGGTAGTACCGGTGCCGGCAGCCGATGATGGCAGCATTCGTTTCAGCACCGTGTCTTTGTCAACGAAATGATGCTTCAAGGCGGCGGCAATGTGCAGCAGCAATAGTGCGATCAGGGCACCAGTCGCCCATTCATGGAAATCTTCGTATTGATGAATCATGCTGGCTTTGTCAGCCAGGTTATGCAGCCACGGCAAGTGTGGCCACGGAATTACGTTAAACAGTAGTGTATCGATGTTCAGCGGCGATACCGATACCAGCATCCAACCGGTCACAGGTGCAGCGAGTAACAGTGCGTACAGCAGGAAGTGTGAAATGCTAGAGGCGAAACGTTCCCATCGAGGTGCGGCAGCAGGGTGAGCTGGTGATCGATGCGTAAGTCGCCAGACTAGTCGGAAAACCGTTAGAAGCAGAATCAGTATGCCGAAAGTTTTGTGCCACTGGGTCAGGACAAAACGTTGCGGGTCGGCTTCGTCGAGCCCGACCATGTATTTGCCAACACCTAACATGCCGATGATCAGCACTGCCATGACCCAATGCAGAGTTATGGCGAGGTTATTAAATCGCGAAACCGTGTTTACCGACATGGAGACAGACTTGTGAAATGGTGTATTCGATCACAGTGTAGCGGATGCGCGTCCATGCGCGGTATCCGTATTAGCTTTTCGATAGGCCGAGACGACCTACCGGTTTAAGGCCTGTTTGTTAACCGTTAACCATCTCTGCAGTGATACTCAATTGGACTTCATCACTGACGAACGGCACATTGGCACCCATACCGAATTCAGATCGCAAAACGGTGCCTTCTGCATCTAAACCAATGGTTGGTTTACCGCTCATTGGGTGATTCATTGCCGCATTAATAGTGACATTAAGGGAAACCGGCTTTGTCTCGCCTTTAATTGTCAGATCACCCATGACTTTGTAGTTGCCGTCTCGCGCCGCTTCGATAGCCGTGGAGTTAAAAGTGATATCTGAGTGGTTGGCCAGATCAAGAAATTTTGCTCCGGAAATGTGGTCTTTCCAGATGTCAGAGCCCGTGATAATGCTGTTGGCGTCGATGGTCACGCTAACGGTGGATTTGGTCGGGTCGGCGTTGTCGAGGTTAAGATCGATGGTGAAGTCATCGAAGCTTAAAACCGGATTTGAAAGCCCGAGATGGTTGTATGAGAAGTTGATATAAGCATGGGTCGGATCCACTGCATAGGCGCCAGACGGCACGCCAGACAGATCGGCAGCGCTGACGAGCGTGCTGAATCCTAGTACGGTACCAGCCAGAATGGACTTTAAAGCGATCGATTGCATTGGTGTTTTTCTCCGAGGTTTAATGTGGTTTACGAGACTGAGCAAACTCTAGCCTAATATACCTGCTCTGTATTGGCAGAAACATGGCTAAATTGTGTAGTTGACCAGAGCGAGTCTTCACAGAACTAGAGTCGCTGCGGACAAATAAGTTCAAGCCTGACAAGTTTTTCTCGACGATCTGATGAATCACGTCGTATAATACTGGCTCCCGAATGGGTCAGGTCCGCCTTAGCGGAATTGATTAAACCTTCCGGGAGAGTCGCAATCGCGACGTAAGGTAATTGATTAAGTGAAGCTTAATCGAAGATGCGCCCGTAGCTCAGTTGGATAGAGTACCTGGCTTCGAACCAGGTGGTCGGAGGTTCGACTCATTGCGAAGGCAATGTGCAACAAGCGGCTTTAGCCGCG
>CALJNA010000079.1 GCA_937981955.1 uncultured Granulosicoccaceae bacterium | reverse complement strand
AACACTCCTTTTGTTGAAACGTGGTGTTCGCACTATTCAGGACTCAGATATATTTATAGAATTTCGGTATTTTCGCGTAAAGTCACTCAAAGGTCACCACCCTGAGGTTCAGACCTTCTTGATTCTAGCTGATCGGGAGTTTTTCAATAACTGACTTTCGTATAGTGTGGTCGGTCAGGGGCTCTGATGGATAAGGCACAGGTTGAAAAAATGGGTGTTTATGAAACGGTCATTAATAAGTGTATTTCGGAATTCGAAAACGCAATCGCCCGCTGATTAGTATTTTCTATATTAAAGATCAGGCATAGCCGCTTCGGAACTGACTATACCCAATTCAATTTGTGTGGATACAACCGTGTTCAACAATTGTTATCACCAAACGGGTCGGTATTTACAAGGGCATTACAATCCACGTCATTCACCATGGCAACCTGGGCATCGACTTCTACGCCTGTATCGGGGTCTACTGGCGCTGTATTACCTGCTGTTTCACACCCGTCACCACCATCACCATTGCCCCAGATTTGATCCCTAACCCATGCATAGGCGGCTTCAAAGGCTCTGACTACCGGTGGGTCCTCCTGGTATTCCCAGGCTTCAGATTGCATTCGCACGGTCGCAGTTGCTTTTAACGGAATCATGCCGCGCACGTAATACATCCAGTTCTCCCGATCAACACGAATCATCAGGTTTCGGGTAATCCAGGGCACACCGGGCATTTTCATGTCCAGAAAAGGCAAACGCATCTGGTATCCGTAGGTCACCTCAATTTTCAGTAGATTCGCATCCTGCAAATCGAGCCCATCGCCTTTTACACCTTCTGTGTTAAAGCGGATATGGCTATTGGGGATCACCACAGTACCTATTGATGCACCGTGTCTGTCCTCTACTGTCTTGTTTATTCCGTGAGCACCAAATGAGGCACTGGTTGGATTAATCAGTTCAATCTTGGTGGCCGTAATATCGTTGACAGCAACCACAGACCTGGCCAATGACATAGCACCCATAGCCAAACTACCATCGCCCCCGTATACCGGTGCAAGCCGATAGCCCAACTCTTTTCGCATGACTTCTATTTGCGCATTATTAACCGCGCCCGCTCTGGCCGCTTCAAAAGTGGCATAGTTCAGTACCGATTTTGCGTGATATATCAACCCAAACTGCATAATGCCAAGACCCATAAACATCAGCAAGGGAGTCACTATGACAAACTCGACCATAGACGAACCCACTTGTCTTTCCTTGACATTGATTCGCTTCGTCTTCTTATTGCGATCTATAAATGGCATTTAACCGTTTCCTTTACAGTTGGTGTATTCGTGGCATACCAGCGGGGGACTTACCCGCCACGTACTCTTATTTCACCCAAATCCTGATTCATTAGAATATCCAGTGACTCTATGCGTCGCATAATGAGATCGCGTGCAGGGTCGCCGGGGCGCAGGTTTTCCCACGACTGCAACATGGCCGCCTTCGCATTCAGTAAATACGTGGTGGAAAGATTAAACCAGGGTTTGGGTTGCATCGAATCGCGTTCAATCGACATCTCGTAGGCATGGATTGCCTCGTTAAAATCACCCTTCTGAACATACGTGTTGGCCAAACGAAACCAGATATACGCATCACTGGGGACTTGCTCTGTCAGCTGCTGATAATGACGTGCGGCATCTGTCCAACGACTCTCACGATAGGCCTGCTCTGCAAACTCAGATACTCGAAAGACATCGTCGGAATAACGATCAACAGACTCTGTTTCCGTTGAACCAACATTGTTATTTGGAACACTGGCGCAGGCTGTTGCAAAAACCGATAACGCTACTACTATCGCTAGTTTCAAGTTTGCTGAAATACGCATGTTCATACTCGTTCTCCAATGGATTGTTTGACAATATCTTTATGTATCAGAGGCACTGCCTCCTCAAGATGCTCGTCATATCCATGCAACTGAGCACAACCTGCTTTAAATTCAAGAACCGACCTGGCGCCTTTACAAAACGCCCATCGATTCGGTTCCAGAGAATCTATTTTGATCACACTCCCGGCATCATCAAGAAAGACAATGTCCAGGTCATACTTCATCCCGAAGGTATGCACATCTTTGCAAGGCTGTAAGTGCAGTGCTTCATCCTCCTGAAGCTGACGCCGCCCAAGCAACCCTCGCAGCCTTAAGTAAAACGTCTCCGCTGAATACACCTTTAAGGTGCTCTGATCATGCGGTGTACTACTCACCGGGGTTACCCCCATCCATCTGAATTCCTGTCTTGGCAAGCGCTGACAGGGCTGTTGGCACCCCACCGCTCAAATCGTTATCAGCGTCACCATCATCGGTACCACCATCAACAGCGCCAACACCATCTGATGCACCAGCGTCCGTACCACCACCATCGGTATCACCACCATCGGTATCACCGCTATCTGACTCACCACTGTCGGATTCGCCACCGTCGGTTGATTCACCACCACCCCAGGTCACCTTAACTTGCATGGAATAAGTGCTGGCACCAACGAACGCAAAGACCTCACCACTATAAGGACAGGTCATATACATTCTGAGCATGAGCATGGCCGTGCCGTGGTACTTGTCTGTTTTGGTTTTGAATACACCAGACGTGGCACTGGAGACCAGTTCCTCCGGGCCATCGATGACTCCGTTGCCGTTGTTGTCGCTATACAGCTCCAACATATCGATTGCACTGGAGGTATTCGCTGTGAAGTCTGCGTATACGCCGACCTCTGCGTCACCAATTGGGGCATTTTGCCCATCAGTGACTGAGATAAGCAATGGAACGTCCTGATACAAACCGCCTTCTTTAAAGCAGAACATGCCTTCTTCGAATTCACTATTGATGGTGAAACTTTTCGACTGCGGAGCGATTAGAATTCGAGTGTCTATGGGCAGCTGTTCCGAATTACATCCGAGCAGGATTGCACATACAGATAACACGATAAACGGTTTAAAAATACTCACAATACTTTTCCTTTTTATCCTGGCCAGTTATACGCCCAGACCAATGGCCCAAACGTAACAATGCCTTTGAGCAACGCTTTACTGAGTACCAGAAATGTCAGAACGATAAACGTACATGGAAAGATAAACATCACTAGAGGACCCAGTAGCTTTACCGGTGCCTCCATTGCTTGTTTTTCAGCTCTTAAAAATCGCTCAGTTCGAATCTGATCTGCCTGAGCACGAAGAATGGGACCAAGGCTGGAGCCTGTACGCTCAGCCTGAATCATGCTGGAGACAACGCCAACCAATGCAGGACTGCCCGCTCTGTCAGCCATGGCACGAAGGGACTCTGAACGCGTTTTACCGGCGCGGATATCGCGTAGTACACGACTTAATTCACTACGAAGTGGCGATTCTCCAGATTTAGCAACCGCCTGGGTTATACCACCGGTAAGGTTGGTGCCGGCCTCTACGGCAAGCGTAATCGTGTCCAGAAAAAACGGAAGCTTTTTCAATATGTCCGATTTTCTTTGGTCAGCAGACTCCCGAATCCACAACTCCGGGTAATAGTAGCCACCCAGTGCCGCGGCCATGGCGATTAGAAATGCCGAACGACCCAACAATGAGCAAAACGCAAAGGCGGCAATGAAGAACATGGCGGCAGAGACATATTTGGCCGCAATAAACTGTTCAGGCATAATGCTGTATTCCTTGCCTGCCGTGCGCAATCTAAAGTACACCGCCTTTTTCTGAGTATCGCTGAAGTAAGGCCCCCAATGGTGTTCAACTGCGGTAATAAGCGGCCACACATAACGAAACCCTTTGGCGGGACGATCAAGGAACGATCGATCTTCATCGGGCACTTCATTGAAGACCCGATACACCTGCCAGAACATGAGTCCAACAAAGAGCCCCAGTGCTACGCATATCGCAAAAATAGTCATACGTCTATCGTCACAATTTTCTTGATCATGAATCCGCCCATCAGTTGCAGCACGACTATGATGATTAAAAATATCCAGCCAAGTAAACTGGTGAACATGGGCCGTGTAGCTTCAGGCTCGATTCCCATCAGTGCGGTAAGAATAAGAAACGGCAACGCGGTTACCACGTATCCCTGAAGAACACCTTGCGCCGTTAACGCTCGGACTTTGCCTTCCATTTCCATTTTTCGTCGCAATGTCTCTGATAGTCGACTCAAAATCTCAGCCAGATTGCCACCAATGTCCTGTGATATCAGCGCGGCTGATATCACCAAATCCATTTCTTCGGTTTGTACTCGCTCACCCAGGTTATCCAGAGCTTCTTCAAGTCGGGCACCCATTCTTTGCTCTCGTAACAGCAAAGAGAATTCCTGGCCAATCGGTCCTTTCTGTTCTTCAACCATGGCCTGCAAGGCAGAGGTAAAAGTAGAGCCGGCACGCATGGACCCGCTTACCTGCGCTAAGGCATCAGGCAGCGCCTGGTTGATCGCATCGGCGCGTTTTTTCGCCAGTCGTTTGAAATACAGTTTTGGGAAAAAGAATACGGCGGCGAATGAAACAATAATTACGCCCCATGAAAAATCCATGAAGTACAGTACCAGCGGCACAATAAACATCGCCGCAACGTAAATCTTTAACAGCTTCTGGGTATCTGAAAAAATAAACATGCGCTGCAGATTGTCATCGGCAGATTCTGTGAACTCGGTAGAGTGCTTCACCCACGCATTCGAACCGGTGTCCAGCATCGTATACACGATTAAGCCGGCGCTAAGGAACAGCATGGTCAGAATACTTAACAACACAGGACTAAACCTCTGAAGCCCGGCTGTTGTTAAAGCAACTGATATCGACTTCCATGCCCATTTTTCTTAGGTCATCGTAGAACGTGGGTATGAACCCCGTGGGTTGGAATACACCCTTAACCTTTCCATCAGAACCCAAACCTTGCTGTTTAAATTCAAAAATATCCTGAAGCTGGACGGTGCCGCTCTCAACGCCCACCACCTCAGTCACTTTGGTGATTTTTCTTGAACCGCATGGAAAGCGCGTTTGCTGAACAATAAGATGAACCGCCGAGGCAACCTGCTCGCGTATGGCGGTTACTGGTAAATCCATGCCCGCCATTAACACCAGCACTTCGAGTCTTGATATAACATCACGTGGCGTATTCGCGTGAATGGTGGTGAGCGAGCCGTCATGGCCTGTGTTCATGGCTTGCAGCATATCGATGGCTTCACCACCACGGCACTCACCAATAACAACGCGGTCGGGTCGCATACGCAATGAGTTTTTAACCAGGTCCCTTATGGGTACATCGCCCTTGCCTTCCAGATTGGGCGGTCTGGATTCAAGCGATACCAGGTTGGGTTGGGCCAACGACAGTTCTGCCGCATCTTCTATAGTGACAATGCGATCTTCATCGGGTATGAAATTAGACAAAACATTGAGCAAGGTGGTTTTACCGCTACCGGTTCCGCCTGCCACGATAATGTTCTTATGGCTCTCAACACACACCTTAAAAAAATCAACCATCTGCTGATTGGTCGAACCAAACTTGACCAGATCAGAAAACTGCATTCGGTATTTTGGAAATTTTCGTATCGTCAGGCTGGGGCCTTTTAATGCCAGTGGTGGTATGACGGCATTAACACGAGAGCCATCTTTGAGTCGCGCATCAACAATGGGACTGCTTTCATCGATACGGCGGCCCAGCGGTGTAATGATTCGCTCTATAACGGAGTAAACCGTAGCATCACTACTGAACTGATTTTTCGAACGCATGATCTTCCCGTTTTTCTCAAGGAAAATCTCTGCATGATTGTTTACCATGATTTCCGTGACATCGTCATCGACCAGAAATTGTTCGAGTGGGCCCAGACCAACAGCTTCGTTAAGAACACTGAGTTTTAAACTGTCTATATCAACCGAATCAGGAATCTGAGATTCCAGGCTCTCAACAATACGAGCGATAAGTGACTCGGACTCTTCGCGTAATTGATCATCATCCATTCGGTTCACGTCTTTTCGACGTAAGTCCATTTGATTAAGCAACTGTTCATGTACTATCACACTCCAGTACGCGATCTGCTCATCTTCTTTGGTAAAGCCCTGATACTCGTCCTCGGCTGGTGCTTCAGGCTCTGCTGCTACCTCATTGGTTGCTGCACCCTGTGCGATGACAACAGGTTCATCGACAGTGGCCATTGAATCTGGATTAGCGGCACTCGACTGTTGCGAACGCTGAACTGGACTGACGGGCTCTTCAAACGGGGCTGCGGTAGCAGCGGCAGACGCCGTTTGAGAAGGTGGTGCTTGTTCGTTCTGAATGACGTTACTGTTGTCGGGCGTTGTATTTGGCGCTTCGGCCGCGTCACTGTTGGCCTTCGCTCTTGCCTTGGTACGAGCTTCAAGCCGCTCTTCTTCCTCTTCGTCTTCGTCGCTTTTTCCTGATGAAAATAGGGAGAACAATCCGCCCAGTTTCGATTTCTCTTCAACGGGCTCATCTTCGAATTCAGACAAGTCTCTGCTGGGATCTGACTGCTCTATGCTACTACCCATGCTACTGGTGTTTAACAGCTCATCACTGATGACCGGCATGCCGTCTAAAACCAGAGACACGTCTCCTACCACAATTTCATCCAGATCAGACAGCGGTCCATACTGTTTGACTCGTTCGCGATTGACCCAGGTTCCGCTCATACTGCCCAGATCGACAATATGCACGCCCGAGGGCTTTAATCGCAGTTCGACATGACGTTTAGCCATCGCTTTGGTTTCAAGCACAAGATCGTTACTTCGAGCGCTTCCAATCGTGCACACCTCACCTTTGGCTTTGAACGATTTTCTTCGGCTTCCACCGTGTGAGTAGTAAAAATCAAACATGGTCTTAGTCCAGCAGTTGGATTGATTGGCGTTTCTTTTCCAAATTAGTTTTGGCGTACTCGTACAATTCAGCTTCCCGCGCCGCTAATTTCGACCCTTCAGTGTCAATAACTTCCGGGGTAACAAAAATGACCAGCTCGCTAACTGAATTGCGCACGTTTTTGGATTTGAACAAATTGCCCAGAATAGGCAGGTTCCCCAGCCCGGGAATTTTGTCCACATCGTTACTTTGCTCAGAACTCAACAAACCACTGATCACAATGGTTTCGCCTGAACGAACATACACCTGCGTATTCGCGCGACGTGTGAGTAATCCTGGAGTGCCACCGACCGACAATGCCGGGTCAAGCTGACTGATTTCAGTTTCAACAACCGCCCGCACATTACCTTGCTCATCGACTTCCGGTGCGATATCAAGCTTGATACCGTAGTCCTTGAAGTCCACTTTCATTTCACCGGTTTCAGTTCTGGTTGGGTAAGGCACTTCACCACCAGCAAGGAAACTGGCTGTACCACCATTGGCTGTACTGAGCACCGGCTCAGCCAACGTCACAGCATCACCATTGGTTGCCAGGAAGTTAATTCTGGACGTTATGTTCGATGCAATACCAAAGTAGGTTGAAAATGGTGTGACCTTGTTGGGCAAGTTGGCAAAGCCTTCTGTTGCGGGTCTGAACAGGTTGTTGCCAATGACATCACCCGCTGTGGCGAAGGTAGGACCTGCAATGCTGTCACCCCAATCGATACCGAGCTGACCCAGTGCGCTTTTACGAAATTCAACCATCTTGACTTTCATGCGCACCATTTTTTCAACAGGAAAGCGGCGCTCAGGATCCTGTTCGCTGACTCTTATGTTGTAGTCCGATTGATTGCCGTCCTTGTGCCACAGTCGTAAGCTGGAACTGCCTGCTGACTTGGCAATGACCAGCAACTCACCGGATTTGAGCACCTCGGCGCGAATAACACCTCCGTTACCAACAGCTACTCGGCGAACCGCTACTTTTGCCAGCACTTCAACCTCACCGGCGAAAAGATCGACGTTCCGTGTTTCAAGGTTGGCTAGTACCTGTTCCAGTTCATCTGCGGCTTCAGCGACTTCCGGCGATTCATCTGCCTCTGTTGTGTCAGATTCTTTAAATTCCTGAATAGTGAATGTTTCTTTGGGTTCTGCTGGTTGTAACAGACCTTCAGGAATCAAGATCATTCTCTGTCCGTCAAACGATGCACCGTCTGCCAGTTGGTTGTATTTCGCTATTTCAACCCAGGCATCTTCTGAACCTGTGTGTTGTTTAGCGATGGTTTTCAGCGTGTCACCGACTTGTGTCATATAGACTCGATCACCAGATGCTGTGTTTAGCTTATTGGCAGAGCCCGCTACATGATCACGGTTCGGGGTAGCTGATTTAACTTCCTGCCATCCGTCATTTGCGAACGTATCGGAGCAAAGCAGCATAATGAACGTTAAAATAATGCCCGTTGAAAATTTCATTATGAGCCTCCAATAATGTATTCAATACCCGGCTTGGGCTTCACGTATTTCCTGATCTTCTTTTTCGGCTTAGGCGCAGGTTTTGGCAAATTCAGCAGCTGAGCCATGGTCATCGGTTGTTTACTTAACGGAGATTCATCCTCAGGGTTTCGCAACATGGCGGTGATCTTGCCAACTTGCTGGGAGAGCGTTATTTTCTGCGCTTGTTCAGGCGTTACCTGAATGGTAATAGTGGTAAAGGGCCGTTGACTTGATCCGGTTTTATCAACAAACGTTTGGACGCCGGTGGCAATGACATTCAGGTTTTGAATCAGCGGGAATATTTGCTTGTTAGCCTTATCACCGTAGGTGAGCAACAAGTCGATACGATCTTTGGGTTGTAAGAACCCTGATATTGAGTTGATCTCGTCTACCCTGATCGTCATCGCGCGAAGACCCGTCGGTACCTTTCCTGAAAAGGTTGGACTCATGCCACCTTCCAGGTGAGCCCAAAGTAATGGAAGACCAGCTTCTACATCAAACTCAACGCGTTGTCCGACTGCCGTTTCATAGGTGGATTCCAGTACCGCATTGGGGTCGACATATTGTTCTGGTAATTTGTGTACCTGCAAATCGTTGGCAGTGACTATTTCACCCCGTACCATTGGTCTGCGCGGTACAACTACTTGAGTCATTTTCTCCGTTTTTTCCAACGAAGCTTTATACACAGCTATTTCGTCTTCAATGTATTGCTTGGAGTAAAACACACCAGCGCCACCAACAATGAGTGACAACAGAAACATGACGATGTTCTTCGACGGTTTTTTAACCGGTACTTTACCGAATCGCTTACCCATATATTTAAATCTCGTTTATGACTGTTTTTGCTATCGACTAAGGCAACGCCAACATCGTTGTCGTATGCGCCTGAAACTGTCTAATGGCATCCATGACAAGGTCCACCATTGATTCTCCACCAGCTACACCCGGTAGGGGCGCAAGCAGTGCAATGATGATGGCACCAGTAACAATGGCGTATTCCACGGTTATGTAACCGCCATCTTTTTTCAGGGAATGCTTATCCATTTCTTTTCACCCGATTCACATGTATTACAGTCGACTCAGCATCCAGCTGACTTACGACTAACTCACATCGATCTCCTTTTCGATTAAAAAACATTACTTGATTACCTTCTATCAATTCTTCTCTGGCCAGCTGCCAGCCTTTTGCCGGCATACGCTGTTTGTAGAAACTCACTGTATTACCCATGGTTTCAGTACTCAGGAATGTCATTGTGTGTACCTGAGCATCTTCTTCCTCCGTGTAGCTCACGGAGAAACGCTCGCTGCCCTCTGGCAAAGGAAAGTCAATATCCGGGCGCGTATCAACGGGGTTTTTTGTGGCTTTTGATAAAAAGCCTTCGGTGCTGCCATCTTCTGCAGTTTTTAGCTGTAGCACCACATTGGAATCATCACGCAATTGACTGATAACCATCCAGTCACCCATCGTGTTTTCAACGTAGCCTGGAATATCTCCATCTTTGTGCCAGGCGTCTCTGTAAAAGCCCAAAACATCCTCTACAGAGTCGGTTGAGTAGAATGTTTTAATCGCTAACAGCATGCCGTCCTGATTCAGATTATTTGATACCCAGGCAGTGCTCGCGTTTTGCGGAACCGGGGTCTTATCGTCGACAGCCAGTACGGTTGTTGATAAGAAGAGAGCCGCGAAAAACAGAGTGATTAAACGTATCATTAGCAATCATCTCCCGGCGCTGGGTTATAAACGGTTAATCCGATTGGGTTGTCGCTAACCGGTGCATAGGTTTTGCCCGGAACAATGTTGGTTTTGACACACCCAAATGCTTTTTCAAGGTGTTCCAAGTCGTTCAGCATGGGTATAAATTTAACTCTGGAAATGAAATCACCCACTCTTTCCAGCCTGTGCGATGGCACAAAGCCATGGACTCGTTCTCGAATGGTTTCAGGTTCTGCCGCAGCCCAGCCATCGATGAATATGCTGGTTTTCTCTCTAATCGCACCGCCAGGGAGTAATTCGTTTGCCTGAAACTGGGACTCTACAATTGAGGCAACCAGACCATCTTCCACGGGGTCGCCGTCTTCCCAACCATCCCGGCTGACTGCACGACCAATCTCTGTGACTACGGTGCCGACCGTGCGGTAAGCCGAGCCCACTGGAAGCCCAACCATATTGGAACCTACGCCTGCAAGCGCGCTCTCGCCAACCACCTCATACACACCAACTGGACCGGCAATGGTTACGCGAGCTCGCTTGGACATATCCGGCCCTGGGCCGCCGGGTGGCGTGTTGCCATTATTCGCTTGCGCACCATCAGGTACCGTTTGACCATTTCCCTGCTCTAGCTCTCCCCAAAGAAGATTCGGGGCTAAACCATTATTTGGTGCAGAGGTAATCGGCGCTGATGGGTCCTTAAAAAACCGTTCGTCTATAAGATTCGGCTTGCCTTGGGGGTCGACATGCACGGTTTTCTCCCATGCTGAATAGCGGCTTGCCTGAATTGTTGTTTGTTTCAAATCGATTAACGAGCCGATCATGGGTATGCCGAGCATGAAGATCAGCAGAACCCCAACGATTAATATCGACTCGACCATGGCCGCACCTGTGTGCGAATCTGGCTTACCAGCAACCCGACGTAATACAGTATGGGTACGCATGATTAACATCCTTCTGGTTTTTGAGTAAGCGACTGCTCGGTATCCGATTGCATTTCGTTCTCTTCTTCAGCAAAGATGAGATTGCTTGATACCGGCTCCCCGTTTTCATCAATGGTGAAATCGTTGATATCGCCCAGCGTTTCAATAACCGCTTCACGAGCGAATCGTCGTTCTAAGCGGTAATCGGGGAAAACCGGCGCAGTAGCGTTATCTGATATGACCATTAATCGATCGGTTAGCTCATCTACGCGATCGTTTGGTACCTCAGCTCTGGCAGTTAGTTGTCTGTTGAGCTGTTCGGTTTTATCTCTAATAGCATCTTCGGTATCTTCCTCATTCATCGTATTGTGAGGGTCCCTAAGTTCTGCAAGATCAGCTCGTATGATGGCTATACGCGCATCTATTTCAGCAGTTCTCGCAATTGACGCATCTGTGACCAGTTTGAGTTCTTCATGGAATTCTGTGGCTATCTGCTGGTTAGCTTCTTCAAGCTTTCGCTGCATATCTGCCACTTCCATCTCGGCGTTATTAACTTCTTCATAAATTCTGCACTCATTACTCAAATCTACATTGATGTCATCGCTGTAGTCGTCATCGATGCCGTTTGAGCCTTCATTACGAATTGCAGCGTCTGCCTCGTTAATAATGGTATTGGCAGCATCGGCAGAAACATCCTCAATAACAGATGATGGAATAACGATTCCCGTTGTTTGCTCAAGATATGAACTCACCATACCG
>CALJNA010000078.1 GCA_937981955.1 uncultured Granulosicoccaceae bacterium | reverse complement strand
ATTCGATGGGTAAGGCTTTTCCTGAAGTATTCAATGCAGCCACCGATGCCGGCGCTGACATAACTGGAATGCCGTTTAGTATCTACAATAAGATGGATATGGTTAAAGGCACTTGTGACTACACCGCAGCTGTCCCCGTGGCACAGGCAGCGTCGGCGGCAGGCGGCGTGCAGTACAAAGAAAGGCCTGCTTGCAGAGCGCTGAAAGTGGTTCACACCGGACCCTACCGGCATCTGGGTAACGCCTGGGCTACCGGAATGAGCGACATGCGGCATGACAAGATCAAGCAGGATAAGCAAAACCCGCCATTCGAAATTTATGTTAACGACCCTGAGAATACACCCGAAGCATCCCTGATTACAGAAATCTACCTACCAGTTAAATCCTGATTGGATGAAATTGATAAAAACCGGAAGCAGTTCTTTTCATTGAGCGTTTCCTACAATACACTGGGACTTCGCACCGGCACGTAATACAACCGCTAAGCAGGTAACCAATTCGTTTATAGCCACTTAGTTTATAACCACGAGCGCAGCCGGAGCGCGGGGAAACAGATGTCAATTGAAAAAGTGGGTACGCTTATAGTCGGTTGCGGACAAGCGGGTCTTGCCATGAGTGAACACCTGAGCAACGCAGGTGAGTCACATCTTGTTTTGGAACGGCATCGAATCGCTGAGCGCTGGCACAGTGAACGTTGGGATTCGCTCGTTGCAAACGGGCCTGCCTGGCATGATCGTTTTCCAAGTATGGAGTTTCCGAATTTCGATCCCGATGGGTTTCCGACCAAAGATCAGGTTGCTGATTATTTCACCGCTTATGCCGAGATGATCAGAGCTCCGGTTCGATGTGGGGTGGAAGTGTTAAGTGCTGAGCGTATCAGTGGCAAAACCGGCTTTCGGGTTAGCACATCCGATGGTGAGCTTGAGGCTGAAAATATCGTTGCCGCCACTGGCGCATTTCAGCACCCGGTGATACCCAGAATTATTCCTGAAGATTCAGGCGTCGTGCAAATGCATTCAAACGGATACCATAATCCGCAGCAGTTACCTGAGGGTGCGGTACTCGTTATTGGAGCCGGATCATCCGGTGCACAAATTGCCGATGAATTGCTGCAATCCGGAAAACAGGTTTTCCTGTCGGTTGGTCCTCACGATCGACCACCTAGAAGCTATCGGGGTCGAGACTTTGTCTGGTGGCTCGGGGTGTTGGGCAAATGGGATGCGACCACACCGGGGCCTAATACAGAACATGTGACTATAGCGGTGAGCGGTGCGCACGGTGGCCGCACAGTTGACTTTCGACGTCTGGCTGCAAAAGGCATGACCTTGTTGGGAATGACCGAATCTTACGACAACGGTACCTTACATATTGCCAGTGATCTGGCCACTAATATCGCCAATGGTGACGCCAGTTACTTGTCCATTCTCGATGAAGCGGATGCTTACATAGAAAGTCATGGCATTGATCTGCCTGAGGAGCCCGAAGCCAGAACTATGCACGCCAATCCAGATTGTGTTGCGCATCCGATAACATCGTTAAATCTGGCAGAGCAGGGTGTTTCATCGGTTATATGGGCAACAGGCTATCGTGTTGACTACGATTGGTTAAACGCCGATGTATTCGATGAACAGGGCCGACCAAAGCACCAAAGAGGTGTTTCTGAAGAAACTGGTGTGTACTTTCTGGGGTTACCGTGGCAATCGCGTCGAGGTTCGTCGTTTATTTGGGGCGTATGGCACGATGCGAAATACCTAGCCGATCATATTGGAAGGCAACGTTTTTATCAGTCGTACAAACAGGGCGCTGTGAAGCCGGCCTGAGGAAATAACTGCAGGTTACCACCACAATTTGTAACTTGCAGTTATTCCCACTTGCACAGGCGATGGTGACACTGAGTTCTCGCTCAGAGACACCTCAGTCTTACCCGGTGAACAGCGCTAGCCTTGATGGATCGAATCGAACAAGATTAGGAAACAATATATTTAGTTCCTCATCATCAAGACCAAACCATGAGCCCAAACTGGCTGCATATTGTTCAACCGACAGCGTAGGAATCATGCGAGCGCGCCTTTCGGTAAACCGCGATGAATCGGGTTTGGGCTCTGGTACTTCACCCACAATTTTACCGCCATCAACACTGCCACCAAATACGAAATGATGTGCGCCCCAACCATGATCGGTGCCATTTCCGTTAGTGGATAAGGTTCTACCAAAGTCAGACATAGTAAATGCAGTCACGTCATCCCATACATCAATTTCGACCATGGCTTTGTGAAATGCCGATATCGCCATGGATAGCTCGGTATGCTTTTCCGGCAAATCTGCCGATTGAGAAGAATGAGTATCGAAACCACCTAATGTGACATAGAAAACCTGTCGTGGAATATTGAGGACGTTTCGTAGACTAATTGCCTGAGCAACGGCCGCCAGTTGGCTTCCCAATTTGGTTGCAGGAAAGGGTGTTGTTAAAGCAGGAACACTATCGAGGTACGACTGGTATTGCGCACGGTTTTTCAAACCTCTCGAAGTCAGCGACGCGATATCTTGGCTCATTAGGTTTTGTTCCAGCGGGTCGGGCTGTTCAAAAAAAGATTGCAGCAGTCGACGTGCCTCATCAAATCGACTGTTTGAACCAATTAAATAGCGCTTGTCGAGGATAGACAAATTCTCATTTCCCTGTCCGATCGGCAATTGAAACTGAGGAGTGTTTTGGCTGGCCAGGAAAACATCGTTTCCTGCAGCAGTTATCGATGCATACAGTGAACGAGCAGTCGGGTTGGCAGTAAGCGCAACTTCTGCAAAACTTCCACCCCAGCCTAATCGTGTGCCTTCTGTGCCTAAGGATTGCCATGTCGATTGTTGATCGTTGTGTGAGTAAAGTCGAGAAGGAATAAGGCCGCCGGATGCCATACTGATGCGATCAGTTGGTTCGAGTAATGGACCAACATTTGCGACAATAGATGCATCTCCCTGTTTGAATAAATTGCTAACCTCTACCAGCTCTGCTGGCAAGCCAAAGCGCCGACCTTCGGAGGAAGTGTCACTTTGGTTGTCAAGTGATAGTAGATTGTCGCTGTTACGGCTTGAGTCACCCAGTTGAAACTGATAGCTTTCAAACAATTCCTGACGAACCTTTGTTAAATCGGTGAATTCATTGGGATCCAAAGGAAACAGTGTGTCAGCATGGTCCATACCGCCTTTTAAATTAATGCAAACCAGTGCTTTGTAGCCACCCGTTTGTGCAGCAATAGCGCTTTTTGCGCCAAGGCCGTGAACGAAAGCCGATGAGCCAACCAAACCCATCGCCGACGCACATTTCAAAAATTGTCTTCTCTGGTTTTTGGAATGAGTTTCGGCCCATTGCGCCGTGTTTATAGAATTATTTTTTCTCATTATAATTGCTCTTTATTGATCTATGCGGAATGTAAGCTAGAACGATCTACTAACACGTTAATGTGTTGCGTTTGCCTTACTGCCCATAACGGCAACTACCGCCGCGTAAACTCGAGAATATCTGTCTGCTTGTTCAGTTTTTTCCTCTATCCTTATGCTTTCAACAATTTCCTCAATGCGTATGGAGTCGAAGTCTCCAAGGCGACCCGCCGTTAGCAAGGTGCTCAGATGCGAAACGAGATCCTCAGGATTATCAGCCAACGACAGTGCTCTTTGGTAATTTGGTATCAACGAAGTGGAACCTTCGGAGTTTTTAGAGCGCTGAACACCCAGTTTGGTTACGAAGTTGAGAAAGCCTACAACGCTGCCTTCGGTTACGATTTGAAGTTCGGGTGTAGTTAGATTCGCTTTACCTGATAAGGTATTTGGTGCCACGAATCCAGGACGGTAAAAATTGAAAACCGATCGCGATCGCATTGGATGCTGCGCTAGTTTATCTGCAGAGCTACTGGTATCGTTGAGGATGTTGTCATTGCCTGGGATAGTAATTGATGGGGCATTGAATGCTCGAAGGAAATGAACCAATCGCAGCACTGGTTCTCTTATCTTTCCATCAGTCGTTGCGATGGTATCGTCATTATTTGGATGTATAGTTTCGTCAAGTAAAATAGCGGCAAGCATTGCTTTCATATCGCCGCGAATACCGACGCCATAGATTGTTCCGTCATCTGCAAGGAATGAACCGGTGTCAAACGCACGGGCTACTCTGGCGACATAGTCGGGATTCGGGTTCGACTGAGTGAATCGTTGGATTAGTTGACGTGCAATAAAGGGTGCAACGTTTGGGTGCTCAAACAGTGCATCAATCGCAATATTGATACTATTGGTGCCAGGTGTGCCTGCGGGAATGGTCACATCCAAAAAACGTTTTTCTTTCTCGGAATGCTGCTCCTCAAATAGTTTTAGCGGCCTCCAGTTATCTGAGATGGGACCGTCGGCATAGAATGAAGGACGATTTAACGACAAGCCGGTAAAAACTCTGGACAGCCCGATGACATCATCATTGTTGTAAGTTTCAATTGTATTTCCTGCATCATCGAGTTTTTCAGTCCCGTCGGTGTTTAACTCAACTAACCCAATAGTGAAAAGCTGCATCAGCTCTCTTGCATAGTTTTCATCGGGTTCTCGTCTAGTTTTTGGATTGGCTTTTCGATTCCTGTAATAGGTAAGATAATGTGCCATGGCAGGAGAGTAGGTGATGTCATACAGTAGGTCACGGTAGTTTCCAAAAGCATGCTTATCCAGAATATCCATGTAGTAAGCCATACGAATAGCTCCAATCTTGCCGATATCAATATCTGAAGTAACAATGATTTGAGAGAGCGCATAGACCATGCGTTTTCGTAGCTCATCTTTACCTTGAATCATAGAATCCCAAAAAAACTTAGAAGCTGGCCGTCCTTCCGGCAATGAGTTTCCTGGGTAAGCCAGTTCAATTTTCTTTACATAGCTTCTGCTGCGCGGAAGTTCCAACTGTTCGGAAACCCATTCACTTGCACTGCGACCTTTCCAATATTCGATTTCACTGAATGAGCCGCCAAATCCGGCTTGCATTAAAAACAATGAAGATTCATTGAGTGTGTCTAAATCCAAAAATCCTGATTCCGGTAAGGGCGGTGAAAAAATATCCTCCGATGCAGTTTCGCTGGATTCTGTCGATTGACTATCGTTGCTTTGGTTTGCCGTGGGCTGCGCTAAATCTGTGTCTAGTTCGCTTTCGGATTCCGATGTTGGGTTTGTTTCAACATTGATATTAGGCTGTTGCAATTCCTGTGGTGAATCAGTCTCAACCAATTCCACCTTTTCAGGATCTGAGTTTTCCAGCGTTAAGCCTAATGGCAGACTATTAATGCTAATGTCTGTTAGGTCTGTTGAGGGTGTCGGTGATGCAGCTGCTAGCATCGCGGATTCGACGGTTACTAGCTCGATCGTATCTGTGCCTGCCTGCACGATAGACTCGGTATTCGTTGTATCGTCAGTGTTGCTGAGTTCTTGGTTATCATTGGTTTCATTGCTTGGAGGTAATTGAAAAGAAAACAGAGGCGCCCCTTCTTCAGAACACGCTGTTAAACTCAGCAACAGTAACACTGCTGTCGAGTGGCGAATTGAAGTTGTTCTTGTCATTGTTGCTTCCACGGTTTATCGGTGTGTATACCCCTGGAAATACTGTTACAGGGTTCGATACTGGCAAGGGGCATACATCGGCAGACAAAGTACGTAAGCTAAATGACAGATGAGCAACGGGCGTAATTATCGAAACCGGTAATGTTAGTAAGCAAGCGTCTGTAGTTGCTATGGTTATATCTGAACAGATGGGTGGCTTGCCTTCACTTCAATGACTGACGTGTTGGTTACGCTAACTGGAGTCATCGGCGCTATGCGTTTCACGCTAATGGTGTGTATTTTCTGGGGCTACCGTGGCAATCGCGTCGAGGTTCGTCGTTTATTTGGGGCGTATGGCACGATGCGAAATACCTAGCCGATCATATTGGAAGGCAACGTTTTTATCAGTCATACCGCAAGAGTGCTGACTGAG
>CALJNA010000077.1 GCA_937981955.1 uncultured Granulosicoccaceae bacterium | reverse complement strand
AAACACACCGGCTTTCATTACCATTCCGGGCACGGTTTTCTGCAATGCACTTTCGAGAAATTTTGCGGCATCAATTGCGCTATTGAGATTAACCCCGGTTTTTACACCCGCCCGCTCAAGCATATACACCAGATCTTCAGTGGCGATATTGCCGGTGGCAGCCGGGGCGAAAGGGCAACCACCGACTCCACCAAAGCTTGAATCGAGCGCGGAAACGCCTGACTGTATGCCGGCCCATGCGTTAGCCAAACCGGTGTTACGGGTGTTGTGCAAATGCAATCTAAGAGGTATGTCAGGAAATTCCTGTCGCACAGCATCAATTCGTTGTGCAATGTCCACCGGTGTGGCAACACCAATAGTATCTGCCAACGCCAGTTCAAACGGATTGGCCTGCATGCAACCACGCACCGCGTGCATGAACTGATCAACAGAAACCTCGTCTTCAAAAGGGCAGCCAAATGATGCAGCGATTGTGACGCCAACCCGAACGGTAGGCGGCGCCTCGCGCGCCAAGTCGTTAAACATTTTTATGCCAGTGTCAGTGTCAGTACCCTGATTTTTTTGGCTGAATGTATTGGTAGCGACAACAACGAAATTCACCTCATCAAGCTCTGCATTGCAAGCCCGTTCAAACCCGCGCCGGTTCAGTGCCAGCCCGATATATTGGCACCCGGTGTTTCGCGGCAGGGCAGCGCAAATTTCGTCAGCCTCGGCCATTTGTGGTACGCGTTTGGGGTTAACAAAACTGGTGACTTCGATTCGAGCTGCACCTGCGTTAACGGCTCGGTTAATGAGTTCAAGCTTTTCGTTTAGCGAGAGTAGTTTTTTCTCATTTTGAATACCGTCGCGTGGAGATACCTCAATGATTTCTACCGACTTTGTCATTATTCAAAGTACTCTGCGTGTTCCTTCTGAATAGCCTCAATTACCGAATCCAGGCGTGAAAGATGTAAACGAATTACTTTGCTGGCGTCCTTTGTGCGATTGTTCTTTATGCAGTCTATGATCTGGCAATGATCGTCGTAAGTTTTAATCATTTCGCGAGAATCTGAGAGTGTTAGCAAGCAAAGTCTGTCTATTTGTGATTTGCTGGTTTTTACTGTGTCGTAGGCAAATTCTTTATCTGCGGCCTTACAAATAAGATGATGAAACGTGTAATCCAGTTCGTGATAACGTTGGGGTTTTTTCGCGTCTATTGCTTTTTTCTGTTGTTCAAGGCTTGCATCAAATCGAGCATTGAACATATCTGTATCTATACTGCACGCGGTTTGTAGAACTTCAAGTTCGACAGCAAGTCGCAGAAAACGTGTGTTCTTTAAAGTAGTGGGGGATATGCGCCTCACTTCTGTGGCACGCTGAGGACGAACACGCAGCAAACCCGAATTGTCCAAACGGATAAAAGCTTCTCGCACTGGTTGGCGTGAAACGTCTAGCTGCCGTGCAATTTCTACCTCGGACAATTTGTCCCCTGGTAACAAACGCAGGGACAGGATATCGGCGTGCAAGCGATCATAAACATCGTCCGCAACAGTACGTCGCTCATTCGAGCTCTCAGAGTTGTTCACGGAAAGCAGCGCATTTTTGTAGGGTGGACAATATTAAGTCGTTGTGTAATAACGGGTTGATACAGGAATTTCACGGACACCATACTGGGCAACCGGGTACTTGGCAAGCGTCTAAAGCCAGGTGTGACTGGGTGCGCGTGTTCATCGGAATACTGAGCCCCGACCCGAAAACAGCGTGCCGGAAGAAAATCTCGTGCAATTCCGGCTGCATCCATGGAACAATTCGAATTCATGCTATGGCCCCTCCAAAAAACTGGGCTAAATCTGCTTGACACAACTACCATACTAGTATTCTAATAGGAATGTCGAGAATTTCCGCGATCGATGAGCTATTTTGCAAGTTAGTCGTGCCAAAGAATTACATGGATCTGGCTTGCATGCAGATTTTGTTGTACAGATTGTTTTCAAACTACTGAGGAGAGAAAAATGGTTAAGAAAATTTCCGCCACCCTGTTGGGTGCGATAGCGGGTTGTTTTTTAGTGACAGGTGTTGCATCCGCTGCGGAGTGGCGTGCCTGGAACATCCACAATGATGGACACCCCAATACAGCGGCCATGGACCGTTTCGCTGAGCTGATAGATGAAGCCACTAAAGGTGAAATCAAGCTGCAGGTTTTCCATGGTGGTGTACTTGGTTCACAGCCAGATGCGTTAGAGCAGGTTCGTCTTGGCGCCATTGAAATCGGCAACTTTAATCTGGGTCCGATAGGTCCTATGGTTAAGGAAGCCAACCTTGTGTCTTTGCCGTTCATTTTCAAAAGCGTTCCACATATGTTTCGTGTGCTTGATGGTGAAGCAGGCCAGACTATAGCCGGGGCAATGGCCGAAGCTGGTGTCATGCCGTTGGCGTGGGTTGATGCGGGTGCCCGCTCTTTCTACAGTCAGAAGCCGATCAATACACCGGCTGATGTTGAAGGGCTGAAGATTCGTGTTATGAACAACGACTTGTATACGTCGATGATTTCCGCAATGGGTGGTAACCCTTCACCTATGGCGTTCTCTGAGGTGCAGCAGGCGCTAAAAACTGGTGTGGTTGATGGGGCAGAGAACAACTTCCCATCATTCAAGAATGTTGGCCACTACGAGGTCACTACGCATTATTCACTGTCTGAACATCTGATTATTCCTGAGTGTATTTGTGTTAATACTGCTAAGTTCAATGCTCTGTCTGAAGAAATGCAAGCCGCTGTTCGTGGTGCCGCAGAAGAAGCCGCGCTATACCAGCGTGAACTTTGGGCTGTGCAGTCGGAACAAGCTCGTAAAGATGTTGAAGCTGCTGGCATCAAAGTGAACGAAATCGCTGATAAAGGCCCGTTCCAGGATGCGATGGTTAAGGTTTATGAAGATTACCTGGCTGCCAACCCTGACATGGCCGCATTGGTGGAAATGGCTCAATCAACTGAGTAATCCGTAATTACAGGTGAATCGACCCGGTACTCAACCGGTGCTTTACGCCTGTATTGATAAGTAAAGAACGCCCGCTTCTTGTTGGAAGTCGGGCGTTTTTCAGTCAAAACTCAAACCATGAATAAAAAAGCAGAGGCACCAAACGCGTTCTTGCGATACATGGACCGGTTATACGACGAACTGGCTCGTGGAGCGCTTTTACTTGCCGGGCTAGCGCTCGTCACAATGACATTAATGTTTGCATGGCTGGTGTTTGGCCGTTATGTGTTGAACGATACGCCAACCTGGGTTGAGCAGGTGTCTCATCTACTGCTTATGGTGATTGCATTTCTCGGAGCATCTGTTGGTGTGCGACAAGATACTCATTTGTCAGTAGTCCTGTTTCGTAGTGTCGTTCCATCGTGGGTGCGCACTGTATTTGTATTCATCACAGACGTTCTTATGGCAAGTTTTGGCGGGCTTATGTTCTGGTACGGGCTTGAACTCACACAATTCAAATGGAAGACGCTCATACCGCTGATTCAGTGGTCTGAAGGATTGCGATCACTGCCTTTAACAATTTGTGGTGCTTTGGTTTTTTTGTTTTCCATTGGCCATCTGATTCGGTTGTTGCTCGGACTGGATGAGCGCGTCGACAGCATAGAGTAAAAGACAAAACATGGGACTATTGCTACTACTGGGTGTATTCGCCCTGTGTGTGATCATTGGGGTGCCGGTAGCCTTCGCGTTGGGTATTTCCGCACTTGTCGCTTTCTTTCACGAAGGCTTGCCGCTGTTAATTGTTTTCCAGCGCATAGTAGCCGGCATTAATGTTTACTCATTAATGGCAATTCCGTTTTTTATATTCGCTGGTGAACTCATGTTTCATGGTGGTATCGCCATGCGTTTGGTGCGATTTGCCCAGAACGCGGTGGGTGCTGTGCGGGGCGGGCTCGGCATTGTGAATGTTTTCTCTTCAATGTTGTTCGGTGGAATCTCCGGTTCAGCCATTGCTGATATCTCGGCGTTGGGCTCCATTTTGATCCCTGTGATGAAAGACAAGGGCTACGATGCCGACTACGCGGTTAATGTCACGGTCACCTCGTCTATAGCTGGCATCATTATTCCGCCAAGCCACAACATGATAATTTATGCACTGGCAACAGGTGGTGCGGTTTCAATTTCCAAATTATTCCTGGCGGGTGTAATACCGGGAATTTTAATGTGTATCTGTCTCGCCGTTGCGGCATATGTTGTCGCCGTCAAGCGCGGCTATGGTGCTGAAAAGTTTCCCGGCTGGACCGTGCTTGT
>CALJNA010000076.1 GCA_937981955.1 uncultured Granulosicoccaceae bacterium | reverse complement strand
TAGCTGCTGAAACATGTCCAGCACATAAACGTCAACGTCATAACTTGTGTCGGTATCACCCAGCAACTGCCAGGTCCAGGACGTTTCGGGTGTGAATCGAGTCCAGCTGCCACTGGTTATGGGTGCCGATGCATCACCGAGAATGATGTCATCCAGCACACCAGTTCTTAGCTGTGCTTCTATTCGCTCGGTTGGGATAAACGCAGGCGCACTTGAACTGGTGCTTGAAGAGCAGGCACCAAGCACCACGCTGGTGGCCAAACTGACTGCTACAGCTACGAATTTCACTTGATTCACCCACATCCATAATGTATGTATTCAGTAGATAGCGGCCTGCGGCGAAGCATCATTGAGTCGATACAGCGAATCAAACCGGACCCGGTAGTCAAATCACAAATACTGGGTGATGCTGCACAAAAAACCCGAAACCGGGAACTTCGGCATTCGGGAGCCACCGAACCACTGTGTCGCGGTGCGTGAATACGCTAAACTGCGCACTATGCATCAAATTTGGATAAGAACATGACGCCATGCCCCTGCGGTTCGGGTAATCCGCTTACCACCTGCTGTTCCCCGTTCATTGAAGGCGCAGCTCAGGCTGAGACTGCCGAACAGCTGATGCGCGCCAGATACACGGCGCACACGCTGGCTAAAATGAAGTTCATTCTCGAAACACACCACCCTTCATCGCGAGGAGAAATCGACGAAGCCGCCACGACCAAATGGGCCGCTGAGTCAGACTGGCTAGGCCTGGACATACGCGATATCGACACCTCGGAAGAGAAAACCACCCGAATTGAATTTACCGCTCGCTATCGCGATGCCGATAAGCAGCGTCACACGCACCACGAAGTTGGCGTTTTTGAGAAATACCACGGCCAATGGTATTTTCGTGACGCCGAAGTCCCCGAAATTAAACAGTTTATTCGCGATACGCCGAAACAAGGACGTAACGACCCTTGTGCGTGCGGCAGCGGTAAAAAATATAAAAAGTGTTGCGGACAAGCAGCCTGAATAGCAGCGCCAACCACTAATCAGCATGACCGGAGAACGATAAATGGATAAACCATGGCTCAATTCATATCAGGAAGGCGTTCCAGCCGAAATTGATATACACGAGTATTCGTCCGTTGTAGATATTTTTACTGAAGCAACGAAAACGTATGCAGATAACCCATCGTTTACCAACTTCGGTAAAACCATGAGCTATGCCGAGCTCGACAAGTACACAAAACAATTTGCGTCATGGATTGTTCATGAGGGTGGTTTGAAGAAGGGTGATCGCATTGCGATTATGAGCCCGAACTTGTTGCAATACCCGGTAGCGGTGTTCGGTGCCTTGCGCGCAGGACTTGTTGTTGTAAACACCAACCCGTTGTACACCGATCGCGAACTGGAACATCAGCTCAAAGACTCGGGTGCTAAAGCGATCGTTGTAGTGGAAGCTTTTGCAGCCACGCTGCAAGATGTAGTAGACAACACCGACGTTGAAGTCATTATCACCACGCGCTTTGGTGACATGCTGAGCTTTCCTAAATCGGCGCTGATTAATTTCGTTATCAAGAACGTCAAGAAAATGGTTAAGCCATTTAACTTGCCTACCGCACACAGCTTTAAAGATGTTTTGAAAAAAGGCGCAAGTCTGCCCGAAGTCTCGGTTGATCTGAATCATGAAGATCTTGCATTCCTGCAATACACTGGTGGCACTACCGGTGTTGCAAAAGGTGCCATGCTCACGCACGGCAACATGGTCTCGAACATCCTGCAGGCGTATTACTGGATTATCGTTGACGATTTAGACAAGGGTAAGGAAATTATTATCACAGCCTTGCCTCTGTATCATATCTTCTCGCTCACGGCGAACTGCCTGACTTTCATGAAACTCGGCGCACTAAACGTTCTGATAACCAATCCGCGCGATATGCCAGGCTTTGTTAAAGAGCTGAGCAAATTCAAGTTCACCGCGTTCACCGGGGTGAATACCCTGTTCAATGCATTGATGAACACAGACGGGTTTAAAGATCTGGACTTCTCTTCGCTGAAGATGACACTGGGTGGTGGCATGGCAGTACAAAAAGCCGTTGCCGATCGTTGGTCGGAAATGACCGGCACACCGTTGGTTGAAGCTTACGGCTTAACCGAGACCAGCCCTGCCGCGTGTATCAATCCGATGAACTTAAAGGAATACAACGATTCGATTGGCCTGCCAATTTCATCTACCGATGCATCGATTCGGGGCGAGAACAACGAAGCGCTGCCTGTTGGCGAAGCCGGTGAGCTTTGTATTCGCGGGCCACAGGTCATGAAAGGTTATTGGGAACGACCCGATGCCACCGCAGACACTATCGACAGTGAAGGCTGGCTGCATACTGGTGATGTTGCCGTTATGAACGAGCAGGGCTTTTTCAAAATCGTTGACCGCCTTAAAGACATGATTCTGGTTTCCGGCTTCAACGTTTATCCAAACGAAATTGAAGCGGTGATTGCCATGATGCCCGAAGTACTCGAAGTGGGTGCTATCGGCATTCCGGACGAACACTCCGGCGAAGTGGTTAAAGTGGTTATTGCGAAAAAAGACGATTCACTGACCGAAGCAGCCGTGCTTGCACACTGCAAAGAAAATCTGACCGGGTACAAGCGACCCAAGGTCGTGCAGTTTATTGATGAACTGCCAAAAACCAATGTCGGAAAGATTCTACGCAGAGAGTTGCGCGATCTTTAAATGGCCACAGGATTAACAACCCTGGTATCAGTTGAAGAGCTCAAAGCACAACTGACCAATCCCGACTGGGTTGTTATCGATTGTCGTTTCTCCCTGGCTGATACCAGTCAGGGAGAAAATCACTTTGCTCTGTCTCGTATTCCGGGTGCTCAATACGCCCATTTAGACAAGCACCTGTCCAGCCCGATTATTCCCGGCTCAACCGGGCGACACCCATTACCCGATAGTCAAACGCTCGAAGCACAGTTCAGGCAGTGGGGTATATCAAACCATTCGCAAATTGTTGCCTACGATGACAAGCCTGGTGCCATCGCGGCTCGACTTTGGTGGCTAAGCCGCTGGTTAGGCCATGAATCTTGTGCGGTACTTAATGGCGGACTGGCCGCATGGAAACAAGCCGACCTGCCATTGGAAACTGAATCACCAACAACACGTGCAAACGGTACTTTTCAAAGTAAGGATGCCTTGACTCAGGTGATTGAAAAACCAGACGTACTGAATGAAGATTTGTGTTTGCTCGATGCACGCGAAGCCGAGCGCTATCGTGGTGAGAAAGAACCGATCGACCCGGTTGCCGGCCATATACCCGGTGCGCTGAATGCACCCTTTATGGAAAACCTGAATGCCGATGGAACATTCAAGTCGGTCACTGAACTACAGAATCGATTCGACCCCATACTGGCGAAAAGCGGTGACAAGTCACTGGTGCACTATTGTGGCTCTGGCGTTACAGCCGCTCACAACATGTTAGCTATGGCGCATGCACAGCGCGACCCTGGCGCCATGTATGCTGGCTCGTTCAGCGAATGGGTCTGTGAACCAGACAACGACGCGTTTCCGGTTGCCAGACTGGTTGACTGAACTGCCCGGCTAACTGATTGCCTAACTAGTTGACGGACAGTCGGCAATTAAATCTGATCAGTTAGCATCAACCGCTTGCTGCTAATACAAATACACAGCGCCAATATCACGAAATGAATTGTCTTGCTGGTCGCCGTTGATACTCGTCGCCGCACTCCGCTCGCCATAAGAGCCTACCGCAAGCGTTTGGCCATCACCACTGAGACTGACACGCGATCCGAAATAGCCGTATCGATCAGTATTACTGGCTTTTACATAAGCCTTCTGTTGCCAGGTCCCACTCTGTTTCGAAAAAACGTAGGCAGCCCCTGCCCAAAAGTCAGTCTCGCTGTCTTGTCTGTCGTTAATGCCTCGAGCAGCACTATCTTCATGTTTCGCACCGATCACCAACGTTTGACCATCGTTACTGATACTAACGTCGTATCCAAAGGTATCCGCCTCTTCGGCGTTACTGGCTTTTAAGTATGCGGTTTGGGACCAGCTGCCATTGGCAAAATCGAACACATACGCAGCACCGGCATCTTCTGCGCTATTGTCGGCTTGATCGCCATCAACACCCACCGCTGCACTGTCTTCATCATAGGCCCCTACAACCAGAACATTGCCTTGTGCACTTAAATCAACAGCAGAACCAAATTTGTCACCCTCTTCTCCATTACTGGATTTGATATAGGCTTGCTGATACCAGCTTTCGTCCGTTCGCCTGAATAGATAAACCGCTCCAGATCCAAAGTTGTAATAGTCCGACAAAGAATTATCTGACTGATCGCCGTTTATGCCTGTCGCGCTGCTCTCTTCAGCCATGGCACCCACTGCCAGTGTTTTTCCATCAGCACTCATGCTCAGCGCATGACCGAAAAAGTCCCCATGGTCAGGGTTACTGGCTTTCACATAGGCATGCTGGCGCCAGCTTCCACCACTGCGCTCATAAACGTAAACCGCTCCATAGGCTTTGGTCGATTCGATAGATTGATCACCGTTCACACCAGAGGCGATACCACTTCCACGGTGTGCCCCAATAGCAAATGTATTTCCATCACCGCTGATCGCAACACTCCCACCGTAATAATCAATTCTGTCGGGGTTACTGGCTTTAATATAAGCTTCCTGCTCCCAGTTACCGTTTTTACGCACAAACACAAACGCTGCACCTGATTCATAAATGCGACCCTCGGGTTCTGGGTTCACGCCGTTGCCACCCAGGCTTTCTCCCTGAGCACCCGCTACGAGCGTATTGCCATCGCCACTGATAGCAATGGCACTGCCAAATCTATTACGGTTCCAAATATGACTGGGTTTAACGTAAGCCTGCTGCACCCATTTGCCTTCAATATATGCGAATACATATACGGCACCCGCGCTACCAAGCTGGTTGTTGGTCTCATCGCTATTGACACCGGTGGATAGACTTTCTTCTTCTACTGCAGCAACAGCGAGTGTTAGCCCATCATCACTGATACTGATATCCGACCCAAATCGATCGTCAAATTGAGCGTTGCTCGCCTTGAAATATCCAACAGCCTTCGCCAAAGTACCTGACACCATTAATGGATTGGAATCGACACACCCAGCCCCATTACAGGCCTGAACAATATAACTGGCGTTCACCATTTCAAAAAGTGCTGCGCGATGATCAAAGGAT
>CALJNA010000075.1 GCA_937981955.1 uncultured Granulosicoccaceae bacterium | reverse complement strand
TGAGCAGGTAGGTAGTCGACTTGAAGATGTCGGCAGTTTTGCGAAATATATCGGCGGCTCCTCCACCAACATTGCCTGTTGTTCGTCTCGAATGGGTTTGAAATCAGCGTTGATCACCCGTGTAGGCAATGAGCACATGGGAGAATTCATCCGGGAACAATTACAACGTGAGGGTGTGGATACCTCTCACGTCGTGACCGATCAGGAACGGCTGACTGCTTTAGTCGTTTTGGGAATAAAAGACAAAGACACCTTTCCATTGATTTTCTATCGGGAAAATTGTGCTGACATGGCCATTTCAGCTGATGATTTCGATGAGGGTTTTATTGCCAGTGCGAAAACGTTATTAATTACCGGGACACACTTTTCTACCGAACATGTCTATGACATGTCGCGGCATGCGTTGTCACTGGCCAGAAAGAATAATGTTAAAACAGTTATTGATATCGACTATCGTCCAGTCTTATGGGGACTAACATCGAAAGGTGATGGTGAGACCCGATTTATCGCCAATGATTCTGTAACAGCGCATTTGCAATCAATACTGCCTGAGTTCGATCTTGTTGTTGGTACCGAAGAAGAAATTCATATTGCCGGTGGAAGTACCAACACGGTTCAAGCGATGAGGAATATTCGTAACATCAGCAAGGCTGTGCTGGTGTTGAAACGTGGTCCGTTCGGTGCCAGTGTTTATGATGGTGCTATTCCCGATGAACTCGATGATGGCATAACAGTGCAAGGCGTGAATGTAGATGTGCTGAATGTACTTGGCGCAGGAGATGCGTTTATATCTGGATTCCTGCGCGGCTGGATAAATGATGAAGGTTACGAACAATCGTTAAGGTACGCGAATGCATGTGGAGCGCTGGTTGTGTCTCGTCATGGCTGCACACCTGCAATGCCAACGTGCGAAGAGCTGGACTACTACTTCGCAAACAGTGATCGCATTGATAAGCCGGACAGAGATGCCGAGCTTAATTATTTACACAGAGTTACCACTCAATCGAAGTCCTGGACATCGCTACACATTCATGCATTTGATCATCGCATACAGCTGGAGGAAATGGCGCAGGCTACAGGCGCACCTCTATCCCGACTTCCCGAGCTAAAACAACATTTGTACACAGCCACTCAACAAGTAGTCGCTGAACTGAACCTTTCCAATAGCGCTGGTCTTCTATGCGATGGAAAGTTTGGTCAGGATGTTTTGAATGCTGCTACCGGTACTGATCTTTGGATTGCCAGACCGGTTGAGCACCCGAAGTCAATTCCGCTGGAATTTGAAAATGGGCAAAGTATCGGTACCATTTTGAAATCCTGGCCGCTTGAACACATTGTCAAATGTCTGGTTTTCTATAGCCGCGATGATGCACCGGTGCTCCGAAATGCTCAGGACAAGAAAATAGTGGAGCTATACGATGCGTGCTGCCACAGCCATCACCCATTATTACTCGAACTCATTCCACCCAAAGAAGCACGATCGGTCGGCGAATCGTTGTTCAACAGTATTTCTCATGTGCTGTCAATGGGCGTCCGTCCGGACTGGTGGAAGCTGCCATGCATGGAAGCGTCGTGGGTGAAGAAAATAGATGCGCTTATTCGTGCAGAAACACCGCATTGTAGTGGTATTGTAGTGCTTGGATTGGATGCCCCGCTTGATGAGCTGGCGATCGGGTTCGAGGCGTTCAAGGGCTGTGAACTGGTCAAGGGTTTTGCAGTGGGTCGAACCATTTTCGGCAAACCCGCTTCGGCCTGGCTGGCCAACGAAATAGACAGTACCCATTTAATACAGCAGGTGGCCGGGAACTATGCAGCGGTAACCAAAGCATGGCAAAAGGCAATGCAAACGTAGGGAGCCAATAAGTGAACCTGCGTGCGCAAACCAAATAATCTGCATGACTAAACAAGAGTTGAAACGATGATAGAGAACCTGATAAACAATAAGCGTGTTGCCAGTAAAAGCGGTAAAGAGCAGCCGGTCTATAACCCGGCCACAGGTGAAGCCATCGACAGTCTTGGACTGGCAAGCACTGATGAAGTAAATGCTGCCATCGATGCTGCTGCGGCTGCATTTCCTGCCTGGTCGAACACACCACCGCTAAAGCGTGCCGCGGTCATGTTTCGTTTCAATGAATTGCTGGGTCAGAATGCAGATGCGATAGCCCGTGAAATATCACGTGAACACGGAAAAACGCACGAAGATGCGCTAGGTGAGGTGCAACGCGGAAAGGAAGTGGTGGAGTTTTGCTGCGGTATGCCGCAAATGTTGAAAGGCGAATTTTCCAGAAACGTTGGACCGTCAATCGACAGCTACTCCGATCGTCAGGCATTGGGTGTTTGTGCTGGAATTACGCCGTTCAACTTTCCCGCCATGGTGCCTTTGTGGATGTATCCGGTCGCCATAGCATGTGGTAACACCTTCGTTTTAAAACCATCAGAGCGTGATCCATCCGCGGTTATGATGGTCGCAGAATTGTTTCATCAAGCTGGCTTGCCTGAAGGTGTATTGAATGTTGTGCATGGAGACAAAACGGCGGTTGATGCAATACTGGACAGTCCGGTAGTGCAGGCGGTCAGCTTTGTTGGCTCAACACCGATTGCAGAGTATGTTTACCAGCGCGGTACCCAAAGTGGTAAACGCGTTCAAGCGCTTGGTGGCGCGAAGAACCACATGGTGGTTATGCCCGATGCCGATCTCGATCAGGCCGTTGATGCGCTCATGGGTGCTGGATTCGGTTCAGCTGGCGAGCGTTGCATGGCGATTTCAGTCGCAGTTCCGGTGGGTGAAGAAACCGCCGACCGGTTGGTTGAAAAGCTGCGACCCAAAGTTGAAGCACTGAAAGTCGGGCCTTCTGATGATCCCGATGCCGAAATGGGTCCGGTGATAACAGCCGATGCGAAATCACGCATTTCCGGCTTAATCGATGATGGTGTCAGTGCTGGTGCCGAATTGGTTGTAGACGGCCGCTCCTTAAGTTTGCAGGGCTATGAAAACGGCTTCTTCCTCGGCGGCAGCTTGTTTGATCGTGTCACTACCGACATGCGAATTTATAAAGAAGAAATATTTGGTCCCGTGCTCAGCGTGGTGCGTGCACAAAAATATGAAGATGCGGTGCAAATGATTAACGACCATGAATACGGTAACGGCACTGCGATTTTCACCCGGGATGGTGATGCTGCGCGTAGTTTCACCGACAGTATTCAAGTTGGCATGGTTGGTGTGAATGTCCCAATTCCGGTACCGGTTGCATACCATAGTTTTGGTGGTTGGAAACGCTCGCTATTCGGCGACCATTCCATCTACGGCCCAGAAGGCGTACATTTTTATACACGTCTGAAAACTATCACCAGTCGCTGGCCCACCGGCATCAAATCTGGCTCAGTGTTCTCTTTTCCAACTACGTGATGGGTGCATAGCACCAGTAGTCCGTAGTTACCGCAGCGATTAATTATTTATACCTGTTTAGGCATCTGGCAGGTTACTGAATACATCAGTAACCTGTGTGCGAAGCCACGAGTGCCGTGGGTCTGTGGTGTTTCGTGGATGCCATAACAATTTCACTTCAAAACCTGGCACATCAAGCGGAGGTTCAAATGCCGCAACAGTCGAATCGTGAAGATATCTCTTAGCCAACCGCTCTCCCATCATTAAAATCATGTCTGAATGGGCAAGCATGTTGGGTGCGCTATTCAGCCAGGGCGTACTCATCGCAACATGCCGCTTAAGTTTTTTACTTTTTAATGCCACATCTACATTCCCCGGAACAATGCCTCTGGAGGACACCAGCAAGTGGGGAAATTTCAGGTATTTTTTCAACGTGACTTTATTTCCGGCAAGTGGGTGCTTCGCTCCAGTCAAACCTATGAAACGTTCGCTATAAAGCGAATGCTGCACTACATCTTGCAAGGATTGCCATACGGGAGCCACAAGCAAATCCAATTCGTTTCGCGAAAGTTGTTCCGAGTACCTGGAAGGGTCGACCGGATGGAATGCCAAACGAACGTTTGGTGCGAATTGAAAAACACTATCGATAAGGAAGTCACCGAATAAAGTCATTGAGTATTCATCGATGCCTATCCTGAATTCCTCTTCTAGCAGGGCAGGCTCAAATTCAACGTAGGAAGTCAGTGCGTTATCGATGTCAGTAAGAGCGGCTTTGATTTTGGGCAATAGGTATTCCGCTGCGCGCGTCGGCTGCATAGTTCGCCCTTCGCGTTCGAGTACGCGGTCCTGAAAACTGTCTCTGATACGTTCAAGCGCATTGCTTGCCGCAGACTGAGAGATATTCAGGCGCTCGCTCGCTCTGGAAACGTTGCGCTCCTCCATCAGTACCACGAACGACCGTAGTAGATTGAGATCAAGATTCGATATATTTATATTGTCCATAGTATGTATCCAAATAATCAATTATGTAAATATATAAAAAGACCTTAGCATAGCTGCATCAGCTTTCACACAGTGAATTCGCGGCGCAGTATTGCTAAGAACTACTCACACACTGTCGCCATCGAAACCAGAAACAATAGATTGAAACTGCTCAAGAAAAGCTGAATGTTTAATCAATACTGAGGAACATTAATATGGAAAACGTGACGTTCAATATTGGCGATGAGAGAGTATGTGGGCATCTTTACAAACCCGAAGGCATGGCAGGGAAACGACCAGCGCTGGTTTTCACTGGGCCTTACACAGGAGTAAAAGAGCAGGTAACTGGCACGTACGCACAGCGTTTAGCTGATGAAGGTTTCATTACATTGGCGTTCGATCATCGTAATTTCGGTGAAAGTGACGGAGCAATCCGCCAACACGAAGAGCCACAGAAGAAAATTGACGATCTTGGTGCAGCGGTGGGCCACCTTTCAACGCTGCCGGATGTTGATGAAAATCGCATCGCAGCGGTGGGTATATGTTTGGGAGGCTCTTATGCGTTGCGATTTGCAGGCTTCGATCCGCGAGTCAAAGCACTGGCAACAGTCGCTGCTGCGTATGTGGGGTTTCCACCAGCAGATGACGACGAGGCAGCAGGTAAAACCAAGTGGCTGTCATCATACTCAGATGAGCTAAACGCACTTGCTAAGGGCAACCCGGGTAGAATTCCAGCTGTCACTGAAACACCAAATGCTGAAGCAGGCATGCCTGGTCAAGAGCCATTTGATTACTACGGTACAAAACGCTCATACAGCCCGCATTGGCAAAACTCGATCACGCGCCTGTCTTCATACAATCTTGGTGCCTTTGATTCTGTTGTGGCCACTCGCTATTTACAAGACACGCCTTCACTTGTTGTGCACGGAACCACTGATGCGTTTTGTTCTCCAGAGAATGCACAACGAGCGTATGACATGATGGTTGGAGAAAAAGCGCTGCAGTGGATAGATACGACAAATCACATTGAACTGTACGACAGTAAAGAGCAAGTCGATCTGGCAATAGGCCACATATCGAGATGGATGCACAATCACTTGTAGAAGGCTGCTTCCTAAAAATGCTAGTAAAGTCGACCGTCACTACGCTCGACTTACCGGTTGGTTTGAATAAGCGAATGTAATTTCCTTTACGGATTCGGCCGATAGTGTCTCATTTCGTCAATGTCATCCAGATAGGGCTTAATATGCGGAAAGAACGCTTTGAACTCATCACTTCCTCTGAATCTCTTTAAATGATCGTCCGCCGATGTCCATTGAATTCGTATAATGAACTGAGAGGGGTCCTCAACGCATTGACAGAATTCGTAGCTTTCGCAATAGGGAGAACTTTGAAGTGCTGGAGCTGCTTGTGCATAGTCTGAAATAAACTTCTTTTGTCGAGCATCATCTATGGTGTAACGTAGGTATTCAACAATCATGTTTTTACTCCAAGCCAAAATACCGGTATACAGCTATGTACTCGCCGCTTCAAGGGGTTACAAAAAAGTGACTACCAATAATTCGATTGATAAGATGGACCGTTGTCCTGCATTAGTAACAATAAACGCGATATCGGGCAAGTGGAAAACACGCATATTGTGGTTGTTACGAATCGATGAGATTGGCTTTAACGATTTACGCCGTCGCCTTAAAAGTGTGTCGGCAAAGGTTTTGACAGATCAATTGAGAGAGCTTGAACCCGACGGCATTGTGTACCTCTACTCAGTCAATAAAAAGGGCATTAAACTTTCCAGATACGGTTATACCGAATATGGAAAAACACTGATACCAATACTCAATGAACTTGGCGCCTGGGGGCTGAGACATGAAGAAAGAGAAAATTCCGGAAGTTCTTAAAAGAATCAGTTCTCCCGGTATTCTCGTTTACATAATGCCCAACCTTCGAAGGTTTGATTTATGAATCCACGGCCCTGTCATAGGCCCACCCATACAATCATTGCATCTACGCGTTCAATAGTCATTGCTTATTAAAACGCTTTTCGAAAATCGTCTAGCCCAACTTTACTGATCGTTAGAATCGGTACTCGTCTTTGTTCGGGTATATCAAAAAAACGTTTCTTGCATTCGCGCTCAACCTGTATTGGATTGAGTCCGATATCTTTCATATGTTCCACGGTTAGCAGTTCCATCTCTCTTCGCTCGCGCCAGACGGTGTTCATTATGCGAATGTTGATCATGATTCTAATGACAATATTGACTAGATTAACCGGGCTGATCATGAGCGTTACAAGACGCAGACTGCTTTCGCTTGCGTAGGCGTTCTGATTTTTAGTGTTGCTTCTGATTTGCATTTGCATCCTCGCTCAATCTGCGGTAAACATGACAAGGATAGTTTCGACCAAAAGTTGAAATTGTGGAAACGAAATAATGTGATTGCTCTTATCACCAAAATTGATTCTTGAGTCTCAGCATGCATAGAAACCTGGATTTAGTATCACTTCGAACCTTGATTGCAGTAGCCGAAACCGGTGGTATGACGCGGGCGGCCAATCTGTTACACATGACCCAGTCGGCGGTCAGTATGCAAATGAAACGGCTCGAAGAACAGTTGTCGGTTCAACTTTTAACTCGCGATGGTCGAAAGGTTGTGGCCACGGTTGAGGGTGATCGCCTGATTTCATACGCGCGTCGTTTACTGGAAATTAACAATGAGGCGGTGCGAAGCCTGAACGAGCCACTCTACGATGCCAGCATTACGTGTGGGGTTTCCGCAGATATAGTGCATCCGTATCTGCCTGAAATTTTGCGCGGTTTTCAGAAAAACTACCCACGCCTCGGTATTAATCTGAAGAAAGACTTCAGCTATTTCTTGCGGCGTGGATTGAAGAATGGAATTTACGATGTCATATTAACAACGGAACTTGCTGCATCTGACGGTGGTGAAGAGTTATGCAAACAGCCGTTAGTCTGGATGGGAAATTCAGATGGCAACTGTTGGCAAGAGAGGCCGCTGCCGGTAGCACTGTCGCACAATTGTATGTTCAGAAAACCCGTTATTGAGGCCTTGGATAATGCAGGCATTGCGTGGATTGATGTTGCCCAGTCCATGAATGATATTTCGGCTTTGGTTCTATCGGCTGCCGATATGGGGGTGCGAGCTGAGCTAGAGGCAGGTTGTATTCAGGGTATCTCAGAAATTAATCACAACGGCGCGCTGCCTCCGTTACCAGACTACTGTGTGGTGATGTATCAATCACCGGGACTTAATCGCGAAATTGCTGATGAATTCAGTCTGGTCGCAAAGCAAGTGTTTGGCGCAATATAACGTGCAAGTATATTCACGCCCGGATAAAGCTCAGGTAGTCGCATTGCTAACAGCCAATCAACTACCAACTGCCGATGTGTCCGAACTTGATTTCGAACATTTTCTTGGTTGTGGAACCAGAGATCATCCCAGCGGGGTAGTTGGTCTTGAACTTTTCACACCTGATGCCTTGTTGCGTTCCCTGGTGGTAGATGAACATGCCAGAGGAAGCGGTTGCGGGAAGGTGCTTGTTGATGCAATCGAACAATATGCCCAACGCTTGCGTTTACGGAATCTGTATCTGTTAACTGAAACAGCGGAGCGGTTTTTCTCGCAATTGGATTACAGACGGATTGAACGGGAATCTGTGCCCGAGAGTATTCAACAATGCAGGGAATTCAGTGAACTTTGCCCTGATAGTGCGGTTGTAATGGTTAAGCGCCTAAATTCATCAGGCTGAATGACAATCTATATTCTAGAAATAACTCATGAAAATAAAAGCTGGTTATTCGACATTGTGTGGTGATGAGCTATTGGCAAAGATTGTTAGCCAATACGATATTAAAGCACCATTGGAGTGTGTGTTTCAACAGCGCGGTGTCAATGATACATATGAGCTTCGTTGTTCTGATCGGAAATATTCCTTGCGAGTATATCGTCATGCACTCCGAGAGCGTGATGCGATCGATTTTGAAATGGCGGCGATTAATTATTTGCACCAGAAAGGAGCTGATGTCGCTTATCCGATCGCCAAAAAGAATGGTGAATATGTGACAGAGATTGAAGCACCGGAAGGACACCGCTATGTTGTCATAACGGCTTACGCAAATGGCGAACACATACGCTTCGAAGAAAGGCAGCACGCTGTTCAATTTGGTGAATCTGCAGCTTTATTACACGATCTTTCAGAAGGATTCCACACGTCGCACAGACGTCCGAATCTGGACATCAATTATCTGCTTGACGATTCTTTGCAAGTGATCTGCCCGTATTTTGTCAACAGTCCGGAAGACTGGGCCGTTCTGGAAAAAACGTCGACGGAAGCTCGCCTGCGAGTCAGTAGCGTATCGAGGAATAGACTGGATACCGGCTTCTGCCATGGTGATTTCCACGGTGGAAATGTGCGTGAGGCCGACGGCGTAATCACACATTTCGATTTCGACTGCTGTGGGATTGGGTTGCGAATATTTGATTTGGCCACCTTCAACTGGAGTGCCAGACTGCGCGAAAAGCAGGATGAGGGATGGCCTGCCTTCCTTGAAGGCTACCGTTCTGTACGAAATATCGGTGAGGATGATCTTGCGCTATTGGATACGTTTGTTTTTATCCGTCATGTGTGGCTGATGTCGCTGCACATGGGGAATGCAGATGATTTCGGGCACGGAGTAACCAGCCAGGATTATATTGACCATCAGATGAAGTTTATAAAGAAATTGCCAATTGTGTAAAACCGCTCCCTCTGGGACAGCATACCGAGACAGTTGCCACCTGCTTAGTTATTGAGTCCTGTTTATCATTTTCAGATTTGAATACTTGAAGTAAATGCTATTTTCATTGTCCGTGCAGCAGCTGGGTGATATGCCTGCCGACGAGGAACATATCGTCGCCATGGACGCAGCATGAAAATGTTAATCAGGATAATCAAATTTCCGCTCGCTGTACTGGTGTTATCAACCACTATTCTTGTTAACTCACAAGCAACCGCTGGTACGAATGCGCCTTCAATAGCTGACAACGCTAATTTAGGTTATAAATTGCTGAATCAAAAACGATTTGCGAATGCAGAAATTCCATTACGAAACGCAGTAGCTGATAAAGTGTTTGAAAAAGTCGGTCTGCAAGGAAGGATGCAAGTGATCGGGATGCTTGAGTACAGTTTAATGGCGCAGGGAAAATACTCAGCTTACGAAAGTCTCATCGATGGCAAGCTTGCACTGCTGGACAAAAATAGCCTGAACCCGTCGCCTGCCTATGGAATTGATTTAATGAATAAAGCGGAAGCTTTGTACAATCTAAACAGGAAAAGTGAAGCCGTTGCAGTAGCTGAAAAAAGCTATTTGATGCTGAAATCACTTCCGTCGGCAAAGCCTGATGCTGTTGCACATGCAAAATCTAATCTTGCTCAATTTAAGGCGAATCGCCCGAGTGAACCAATATTTCCTCAAGATCTTAGCCATTTTTTCACAACTTGTGAAAGTATCAAGAAAGGCACAACCATGCAGCGGGCAAGACATTACTTCTCTGATGAGCTTGAGGTTGGACGAGGCTATCAGCCAACCGGCGTGATGAAAGAGATATTTGCTTCTGCACTTCCACCAGGAATTGACAAAGCTTCAGTTGAAGGTTTGGACCGAACTGTTTTTATCCCTGATGCGAATCATCAGTCTGACTGGTGTATTGTGTTTGGAGAAAATGAGCGAGTAAGCATGACAGTGGTCAGTGCAGACTGATCATCACTGGAATAATATTTACAATGCACTAAAACCCGAAAATAGTAATGTACCACCCATAAAAACCAACAACAGATACAAATAGTGTTTGAATTGATCTTCGTTGATCTTTTTGATCAACACATTCCCTATATATCCACCGATTAGCATTGGCAGCAACCCGGCTGCGAAGTTTGTCAGGGTGGTTTCCGACAATAGTCCACCACCGCCATAGGCCAGTACGATTATAAGGTTCAGCAACAGACTGAACGCATGCACAGTGGCACGAAACGTCTTCGCATCAAGTCTTGCCCATTGCAAGCACATAACGAGTGGGCCACCGAATAAATTGTAAGCGCCACCAAGAATACCAATCACAAAACCAGCGGGCCACAAGGCAACGGTTGGCATTACGCTTGTAGGTCTGAATGCTAACAAAGCATTAATGCTAAATAACACGATGACAGTGCCCAATGTCATTTTAACAATGCCAGGATTAACCAGAATCAGGAAGCTTATCCCCAGTGGCACGCCGAGAGCTGCAGTCAGTAACAAGCGCCATAACATTTGCGTATCGATGTTTTTCCAGGTGTTCCAGACAATTGGTACCGATAAAGTCATCGAAAGCATGGCGAGCAGTGGTGTGATCTGGGTAATCGGCAATACTAATGTCAACAATGGCAGTGAGACCAGAGCAACACCAAAACCAAATGCGGATTGTATGGTAGACGCAAGTACCAGAAAAACGGCGGTAAGAAACAGTGTCATGTAAGAGCGAAATCCAGCGCCGCTCTGGCGTGTAGTTCTGTGGTATCAAATGCAGTAACTTGAATATCGTCGGCAGTAAGTAGTAAACCTACTTCGGTGCAGCCGAAAATGACTGCGTCTGCTCCTTGATCAACAGCACGATGCACAATTGACTGATACTTTGCACGTGACTCTGTCTTGATCACGCCCTGGCACAGTTCGTCATAAATTATCTGATGGACTGTTTGTCGATCAGTTTCATTTGGAATCATGACATCGATATTGTGATGTTCGCGAAGATGCCCTTTGTAAAAATCCTGTTCCATCGTGTACGCTGTAGCCAGCAGCAACGGTTTTTTGACCGGTGTTGCTTTGATTGCTTCAGCAGTTGCGTCGGCGATATGCAGTAGCGGTATGCTTATGGATGCTTGTACAGCAGCGGCCATTTTGTGCATGGTGTTGGTGCAGATAATTACACACTTAGCACCGCCTTGTTCCAGGCGATGTGCAGCGTCGACCATTTTTGAAGTTGCACTTTCCCAGTCGTTTTCTGATTGATATTTTTCTATTTCAGCAAAATCGAAAGACCAGAGTAACA
>CALJNA010000074.1 GCA_937981955.1 uncultured Granulosicoccaceae bacterium | reverse complement strand
GCGCCGACACCATAAATGCGTTACTTGCTGACCCGGAAGCGCTGCGCAACATTTTGTTGTTGCACGTTTTACCGGGTACTGTCGTGGATGCTGAAACAGCTTTGTCATTGGTTGGGTTTGATATTCAAGCGGGTAATGGTGAAACATTAAATCTGACGCTAGAGGATGGAGCGCTGCTAATCAACGGAGCCACCATTATCGCAACTGATATCCAGGCGGTTAACGGCGTTATCCATGTTATCGATACCGTTCTGTTGCCACATCAGCAATAAGTACAGTCACTTTGCATGATAAGCAGCTACGTTAAACGTATTCCAATGCTAGAGTTCTAATGAAACGAAAGCATAGTTTTTACAGAAATTTTTAGCAAAAAAAAACCCGCTCATGGAAGAGCGGGTTGAAGTTGCCTTGCACCAAATTGGAGAACTACTTCCAACAACTTCAATGTATCTCAGCTACTACAACTGCGACAATTACCCATATCGACCATTTCATCTGGAACGAACTTTGATTTCATTAAGGTACGAGTACCTGCAAGTTGATATAGTCGGATAAAAATACAGTGTCAGTCGAAGACCTGACGCTATTCTCTCTCATTAATTAATTTTTATCCGAACCCATAACGGGCAATCCGCTAACCACAAGGCTCACTCGATCGGCAAATCTGCGCGTCTTTGTGCAGCAAAAAGTCTCAGGCTCATCAATAATCCTCCATATTGTGGGTTGCGCTGAACGGGCATTCACAAATCTGTAAATAACGCATACACTCTGGCCATCCAGATTGTTTAGCACTATCTCATATGGCCCAGATTGACCTTAATTCCGACCTTGGCGAAAGCTTTGGCCCATGGCAAATGGGCGATGACGAAAGCATGCTGGCTATTGTAAGTAGCGCAAATATTGCCTGCGGCGGGCATGCAAGTGACCCTGCGACCATGTACAAAACAGTACAGCTCGCCGCTGAAAATGGTGTTTGCATTGGTGCCCATCCCGGCTTTGTCGATAAAGAAGCCTTTGGACGGCGACTTCTTCCCCTGAGTGCAGCCGAAGTGCAGCAACTCATTGCATCGCAGGTTGGTGCATTAACCGGCATTGCAAAGCTTGCAGGTGCCCGGGTGCAATATGTCAAAGCGCATGGCGCGCTGGCCAACTGGGCCGCCGCCACACCTGACATTGCGCAGGCCGTTGTAACAGCGGTAAAACACTCGGCACCTGACTGCGCGCTTCTGGCCATATCGGGTACCGAACTTGAAAAGGCTGGCAAGGCCTATGGGCTGAATACCTATTCGGAAATATTCGCCGACAGAGCCTACCAATCCAATGGCCAGCTTGTACCACGATCGATTGAAGGCTCCGTAATCCATGACGCGCAAAACGCCTGCGATCGCTTAATACGCTTTCTGGAAACCGGCGAAATGCCAACAATTGATGGCGGTGTGGTTAAACTAAATGCTGACTCCATCTGCATTCATGGTGACAACCCTGCCGCAGTTGCCATGGCAAAAACGGTTCGTGATCAGTTGCAGAGCAATGGATTCTCCATTCAGACATTTATCGATAACTAGGATGATCTGAACCAAAGCGTACGAATTGCAGCTAATCGTCCATGTCACATTCAACCTATCCAAACCTCCGGCCGGTGGCCGATACAGGCGTCTTAGTCGAATTCGGCGATGCAATTGCAGACGATGTTCACGACCAGGTGTTGAATTTTGATGCGTCGGTGCAGCAAGCAAACATTGTCGGGTTGACCGAATGCGTCCCCTCCTACACCTGTGTACTGGTTGGTTACAACCCGTTGCAAACTGACTACGATTTAATGTGCGAGGCCCTTGAAAAGCATCTGAGCAGCGACACACGCAACACACTCAACCCCACCCACTGGCAGATTCCCACCTGTTACGCAGAATCATTAGCACCTGATCTTGCAGAGCTGGCAGATATTCTTGGCGTAAGTGCAGACGTCATTGTCGAGCAGCACACTGCTGGCAAGTACAAGGTGTACATGTACGGTTTTGCTCCTGGCTATGCATATCTGGGCGGCGTGCCTGAAGCCATACAAATTCCGCGGAAGAACGCACCGGTAATGAACGTGCCACCTCAAACCGTGATGATAGCCGGACAACAAGCGTTGATTACTACCCTACCCATGCCAACCGGATGGTGGCGAATCGGTATGACAACGTTTAAACCGCTGCAAATGAGTGAGCAAAATCCGTTCATCCTCAATGTCGGTGACAGCGTGGAATTTATCACCATGAGCGAATCCGATTACCTCGAACACGCTCGCGACCAATGAGTACGCCACGCGCTCGGTTGCAAGTTCTGCACGCAGGTCCGTCCGTCAGTGTGCAGGACCAGGGTCGATACGGGTTTATGCGTTTCGGTGTTACCGGTTCAGGCGCAATGGATCGAACGGCCATGGCCGTCGCGAATACCGCACTTGGTAATCCTGATACGAATCCAGTGCTGGAAATTTCACTGGGCTCTCTAGTGCTTGAATGCACCGAAGGCTCGGTGTCTTTGGCCATTGCCGGTGGCTCTTTCTCGTTATTATTGAACAATGAAAAACTACCGAGCTGGAGCACGTTCAGCCTTAGCTCCGGCGATGTTCTGAAAATCCGACCTGGCCTGTGGGGAAGCTGGTGCTATCTCGCCTTCGCAGGTCAAATTGAATCCGAAAAGTGGCTAAACAGCTATGCAGTGCACTTGAATTCCGGTGTCTGCAGCGCACCTTTGAAAACCGACGACATCATAACGATAGAAAATACGCGCACTGACACAAAACCACCGGGAAATATCGCAGAGCCCGAGCTACTGCAACCGGATAATAAAATCAGAGTCGTGCTTGGACCGCAGCATCGATTCTTTGACAAAGACACAATAGAAAAGCTGTGCCAAACCCAATTCACAATTTCTGCCGATTACGATCGAATGGGTATGCGTCTGAGTGGATGTCCGCTACCTGTAAGTGTGCCGCTGGACATGCCCTCAGAACCAATATCGCGTGGGTCGTTGCAGGTGCCAGGTCATGGCGATCCGATTTGTCTTATGGCAGATCATCACACCGCTGGCGGTTACCCGAAAATTGCTACTGTCATATCCGCCGATCAGGACAAACTATCGCAACTTCGCAGTGGCGATACATTATCGTTTGCCGCGATCAGCACTGAACAGGCCGTTATATTTGCGCGTGACCGGGCTGCAAAAGTTGCGTTGCTTTTACATCAAGTGGAACAAAACAAGGTTAGCGTTACTGAAAAACTGTGGAATAACAATTTAATCAGTGGTGCCACCGGTGGACACGAATAATCAAAACTGCCCCACTTGAGTGGGGCTTCTCATCCAAACGACGAATCCATGACAGCGGTTGAAGCTCGTCGTTGCATGGTCTTGGGATTAATCGCCAAACACTTTAAACGATCGCAAAACACGTCGATAAAGATATCAATATGATCTGCCAGTCGCTCCGGCTTCTTGGTTGTACACCAGGTGCGTCGGTTCAGCCGATTCACCTTTGCCCGCACCGTTGCGAATGTATGATTGATGGAAAACAAATTGTCGAACGCGGTCTTCTTTAACTCTCCTTGACCGACAATAGCACCCCTGTCACTGATAAAAATCTCGTGTTTGCTGTGCGTAAAATGGGCTTTGATCAGCTGCGCATAGTGCACGTGTCCATCGGTCTTGAATGTGACATCTGCTGGCAAGATCGTTTTGAGTGTCTCGAATAGCGCTTCTCTGAGTACCCGACTTTCATCACAGCGTTTACCGTACTTTTTACGAGCAATTTTGGCCAAATGACCAAACGCCGGAATCGCACCTACACCGAAGCATAGCGGTATGCGTTCACCGTCTATTACAGCAAACGGCACTGTCAACGGTTTGCATTTGGTGTGTTCAAATGTAATCAGGTCATCGAACTGTACCGTCTGGATTGGTCCGTGCTGCTCGATGAAAGCCTGCACAAATTGGCGATTTTTCTCTCGAGAGAGTCGCGCTTGCCAGATCAATCTGGCAGCAATGGTTTTTACATTGACCCCGACTAACTCAGCGATGTCCCGAGGACACATGTTGCTGGCCAAAGCGAATCGAACAGTTTGATTGATGCGCCGCTTCTTTTGTCGGTAGGTGGGTTTAAAGGTCGCAGCAGAGAACTTTTTATCGCAGCATCGACATCGAAAGCGTTGAATGTATTTGGCGTCATCGGCGCGAAAGTACGTTCCATCACGCACAAAGTCTGAAAACGGCGCCGCGCAGCGCGGGCATTTGGTATTCACATCCATGTGAAACTCTTAATTTTTTAGTGTGAACCTACACTACCAGAAAATGGTATCCCCAGCATACCGGAGCAGTTTTTACTGATTATGTGCATTCAATACAGGCGCAACATCCAGTAAAAGCGGTTGCTCATCGCAAGCATCACCGATGCCATTGCCGTCACTGTCCTGCTGTAGAAAATTACTGACCGTCAGGCAGTTGTCAATAAAATTCAGCACCAGGTCTTCGTCGGTGTCGCGATCGTCCCGTGTATCACATGAATCTCCAATACCATCATGATCAATATCCGACTGAAGCGGATTAGATAAACCGACACAATTATCGATGCGGTTGCTGACCTGGTCACCATCATCATCAATTTGTTCAATAGGAACAAATTCAAATGCACCCGCATCGCAATAAGCATCTGGCAGTTCACTGTTGTCCAGCCTTGGTACGTCTCGCGCATCGTAGCCAAGACACATGTCTCTTGGAACAATATTACTTGCAGGGCTGGATTTGGGTATCGGTAAAACAGGGATAAGCCCACCGTAAAAATCGAGCTTGCCGGAGAACACGGCACCAATACCGGTAAGCACGCTGGTGCCATCCAGGCCACAGCTCTGATCATCAACGAGGTTAAACGCACTGTGCAATAAGGTTATGTGCTCACCCTGAGTATCAATGCAGTTCCCTCCCGCATTGTTAGTCACCACCGAGTTTCTTAATACGATATTGCTGCCACTGCGAGGAATAAGTGCCTTGATACCGCCACCATTGCCTTCGTCCGATTGATTCCCCCAAAAGGTCAAATGATTCATCACGACCTTTGCGAACAATGACTGGGTGTACAGGCCGCCACCACCCTTTGGTGCGGTGTTGGCTATAAAACTGGTGTTGCTGATGCGCACGTCACCCTCACCCACACTTGACCAAATTGCTCCGCCCAAAAGCGTGGCCTTATTGCCATCGAACGTGCTGCGCGTGATGTTCAAATAATTAACCCTGTGATCGGCGTGTATTGCACCGCCGTCATCGGCCGAGTTGCCAAGAAAATAACCATGCGCAACAAACAGGCTACCGCCCGGTCCGGTGGCAATGGCCCCACCCCGGGTAGTTTGAGCATCACCATTACCAAATGCTGCATTGTTGGCAAAGAAGACTTTCGATAACTCCAGCGGCGCTGTGTGAAAAATCGCACCACCCGAAGTATTACCCACTGAACGATTGTTAAAAAAGCTGGTATCCGTTATCACGGTATGCCGACTGCTGCGCAACGCACCTCCACCACCGTTATTCACCACTATGTCAGATTCGCTGTGAAACCCGTTTCTGAATTCGAGATCTTCAATGTGCACGGGTTGACCATCGCCTTCATGCAGGTAAGGCAACTCCACCAATCGCAACAAACGAAAATAGGCGGCGGCATCTGCTCGAACCAGAGCACCGTTGCGTAAGATCAGACCGTGTCCGTCATCAGGCTCAAGAACCAGTTCATGTTCCAGGACAAACGAGCGCTGACCCAGATCAATGACATCGTCTTGCTGGTTTTGGCTTGCGGTCGCAAAAGCGCTAACCAGTTCCTCACTGGTGGCCGGATTGAATACTTCGGCGAATGCGCGGCTTTGCGCAGTGCAACACACTACGAAGCACAGAACGAATGCGACTTGCGTCAAGGTTCGGGGTGAACCTGAATACGTCACTGTAAATGGGTTAATTTGCACGAGCTGTGAAATGCCTGATTGCTGCATGAGTTAGGACGAGACGCAGTATTGCACAGCCGTTACAACGAATACGCGGTCACAAGTAGCACTTTATTAATAACAATTGTGGCGTCAGCTGCACATGTAAACTGTGCGTATATTCGCCTGTGGAGCCTACTGCGGGAACAACCCGGTAGACAGGTACCGATCTCCCCTGTCGCACGCAATTGTCACTATCACGGCGTTGTCCAGTTCAGCCATCAATCGCAGAGCAGCCACCATCGCTCCACCTGATGAAACGCCCGACATGATGCCTTCCTGAACAGCCATTTGCCGGGCCATCTCTTCGGCATCGGACTGATTGACATCGAGAATACGATCAACTCGTTCCGGTTCGTAAATCTCCGGCAAATACGCTTCTGGCCATCGACGAATGCCGGCAATACTCGAGCCTTCCTCAGGCTGCACACCGATAATTTGAATGTCCTGATTTTTCTCTTTTAAATATCGCGACACACCCATAATGGTTCCAGTCGTACCCATGGAGCTGACAAAGTGCGTGATGGCACCTTCAGTTGCATCCCATAGTTCCGGACCCGTGCTGCGATAGTGAGCATCCGGGTTATCCGGGTTCGCGAACTGATTAAGCACTAAGCCTTCGCCGTCCGCTTGCATTTGCAACGCGAGATCGCGAGCGTATTCCATTCCCTGATCGCGTGTAACCAGCACCAGTTCGGCCCCATAAGCGCGCATGGATGCACGACGTTCCTGCGTCATGTTATCCGGCATAATTAATCGCAACCGATAGCCCATGGCAGCAGCTGCCATGGCCAACGCAATACCTGTGTTGCCACTGGTCGCCTCGATTAACAGGTCTCCCGGCTTGATGGTGCCACGTACCTGTGCCTGACGAATCATATTGGTTGCAGGCCTGTCTTTCACTGAACCGGCCGGGTTATCACCCTCCAACTTGCTAAAGATTCGGTTGTTGTTAGTGTTCTCGGCCAGCCTTTGAATTGGCACTAACCGGGTTTGTCCAATTTGCTCTATAAGCGTGGGTATTTGCATCGTTAACTATAAGTCTGTTTTTGGTAATTGCTGAGTGCACACGGTGGCCATGGTTTCTACCTGCTCTGCGACCTCAAGCTTATCGCAACTAAGTGTGTTCAAACCAGCCATGCTCCTGATCCATGTCATTTGGCGCTTTGCCAGCTGACGTGTTGCCGCTTGCGCTTTGTCAATCATGGAATCCTGATCGTATTCACCAGCCAAATGTTGCCAGGCCTGACGGTAACCAACACTGCGCATCGATGGCATGTCTGCTTTGACGGCATATTTTTGTTGAATATCGCGTACTTCATCAAGAAACCCGTTATCCAGCATTTGTACAAACCGCCTGCTGATACGCTCATGCAACCACGCGCGCGAATCGGGCAGTAAAGCAAATTTCAATGGTGGAACCGGGAGCAATGGTTTGGTGTTTTTTTGTAATTCCGTTAAAGCCTGTCCAGTCAGTTGATGCACTTCAAGTGCACGCTGCAAGCGTTGTGGGTCGTTCGGATGAATTCGCTCTGCTGCTAACGGATCGATAAGCGCAAGCTTTTCGTGCATGCCGGGCCAGCCAATGGTCTCGGCTTCTTTACTCAAAGCTTCACGCAATTCAGCATTCGCATCGGGTAAAGGCGCGATACCTTTTTCCAGAGCATTGAAATACAGCATGGTTCCACCGGTTAACAAAGCCAGTTTATTACGCCGCTGAATATCGTCAATCATTCGCAAAGCATCATCACAAAATCGCGCTACTGAGTAAGCTTCGTCCGGGTCGCACACATCAATTAAATGGTGCGCAATACCCGCTCTCTCTTGCGAGTCCGGTTTTGCTGTACCGATATTCATATCACGATAAACCAGCGCAGAATCAACACTGACAATTTCTGCGTTGAGCTGTTCGGCTAACAGAATGGAAGACGCGGTTTTACCGCAAGCGGTCGGCCCAAGTAAAAAAATCACAGGAGACTGAATCACAACTATCTGCCGCGCAAAAACAAGGCATCAAGCGATTGCATGTCGAGCTGTGTCCAGGTGGGTCGTCCGTGATTGCATTGGCCGCTATTCGGTGTGGATTCAATTTGTCTTAACAATGCGTTCATTTCGATACTACTGAGCATCCGGTTGGCACGCACTGATCCGTGACACGCCATGGATGAGAGCACCGCATCAATCGCCTGCTTTATTCGTTCGCTGCTGCCAAACTCTGTCATGTCCGACAGCACATCTTTTAATAAAGCCGAGCAATCTGCGTGTCCGAGCATAACAGGCACAGCACGCACCCGAACCTCTTCCAGGCTGAGTCGATCGACACTCATGCCAATTTCTTTTAAACAATCAGCCTGCAATTCGCAGCAATCGGCTTCAGCTTCACTCACTGAAACTGTAACTGGCACAAGCAAGGCCTGGGTTTGTATTTCGCCGTTGTTGTATTCCTGTTTCAGTCGCTCGTAAGTAATCCGTTCATGCGCGGCATGCGCATCAACGATAACCAGCCCCTGTTTATTCTGAGCAAGCACATAAACCCCGTGTAAATGGGCCAGAGCGTATCCAAGTGGCGGAACATCTTCATCTGCATCGCTTGTTGAGGCTGGCACAACAGCACTATCGGCAGGATTCCGGGCATAGGGATCAATCGGCTTAGGCGCATTCGGATTAGTCGCGCCCAATCGAGACATACCGTCGAACTGTTCGCGCACTCCCAGCGGTATGGATGATTGATACGGTGGTGAGTTTGAATTTAGCGCAAACGATTGTTTGGCATCAGTCAGCGGTGCACCCGCTGCCGACGCGCCTTCAACGGTCAATGCGCCCGCAGTCTCGACTCCGGCAGGTTCTGCCGGGGTAACGGTTGCCAGAAACGCCTTTAACGAGCGACGAATAAATCCATGTACGATTTGTGAGTCACGGAATCGCACTTCTTGCTTTCCGGGGTGTACGTTGACATCGAGTGATCGCGGATTCATCTCTAAAAACAATACAAAAGCAGGAAATCGCTGGTGGTAAATCACATCGCTGTAAGCTTGTTTCACCGCATTGGCAATGACCTTGTCTCGAACCATCCGATTGTTAACATAAAAGTATTGCATATCGGCCTGGCTGCGGGAAAAGCTCGGGTCGGCGACCCAGCCATGCAATCGCAGTCCAACCCCATCGATCACCGGACCTTCAATTTCAACCACGCGGGCAGCTTCACCAAATGCCTTTCCAAGTATGCGCGTTATGCGCGCATTACGTAGAGGCTGTGAATCGGCTGTGAGACATTCAAAAGTGGATTTTGTATTGTGCGTTAACGAGAATGCACAATGGCTGTTTGCCATAGCAATTGTTTTAACCACCGATTCGCACCGACTGTATTCCGTGCGCTCGGTACGCATGAACTTGCGTCGTGCCGGTACGTTGTAGAAAAGGCTTTTGACATCGACGGTGGTACCGGGTGGATGAGGTGCCGGCTCTTTTTCCAGCGAGCCATCGTGCCGATAACGCAGCAACCACGCTGTGTCAGCTTCATGTGTTTTCGAGCTAAGCGTTAGACGCGAAACCGATGCAATACTGGGTAGTGCCTCGCCGCGAAATCCCATTGTGCTGACCGACTCTAAGTCGCTCATTGAAGTGATTTTGCTGGTCGCATGCCGACTTAATGCCAGCTCCAGTTCCTCAGCCGGTATACCGCAACCGTTGTCGCGCACGCGAATACGTTCCAGACCACCTTGCTCCAGATCAATCTGACAACGTGTGGCGCCAGCATCAAGACTGTTTTCCAATAGCTCTTTTACGATAGATGCCGGGCGCTCAATAACCTCGCCTGCAGCGATCTGGTTGATCAGATGTTCTGGTAACTGACGGATTAACATGCTGCCAAGCTCAACACTCGCACTGACTGTCGTTTCGAAAGTGTTTATTATGCGCTTTTATGAGCATTACTGGGCAATCACACTGGGCCACAGGTGATGCTCCCGCGCGACTATGGTACTTTTCCTGATAGTTTGCCGTTCCGGGCTGAATTTTCGGAGTTTGATTTGAGCATTGTTTTTAATCGTCAGGTTGAAGTACTGCCTGCCAGTGTTCCGTTCGTCGGGCCTGAAACGCTGGAGAGACAAAGCGGAGCGCAATTTGCAGCCAGAATCGGTGCAAACGAGAGCGCCTTTGGCATATCCCCAATAGCACAACAGGCCATGGCAGATGCACTCGGTATACAAGGTTGCAGCTGGTATGGCGACCCGGAGAATCATGAATTGCGCAGCGAGCTGGCTAAGCGTCACGGCATCGATGCTGAATGCATCTGTGTTGATGCCGGTATAGATTCGCTGCTGGGCCTGACCGTTCGCATGCTGATGGAACCAGGCCAGAATGTGGTCACATCTGACGGCGCGTACCCTACGTTCAACTATCACGTTACCGGTTTTGGCGGCGTGCTAAACAAAGTACCGTACAACGACAATCATGAAGATGCACAAGGCCTGCTCGATGCAGCCCGCGCACAAGCGACGCGCTTGATCTATTTTTCAAACCCGGATAATCCAATGGGTACCTGGCACCCAGCCTCGACGGTTGCTGACATGATCGCCAATGTGCCTGATGGATGCACCTTACTGCTCGACGAGGCCTACATTGAATTTGGTGATGAGAACACGGCGCCGCCAATCGACACCAGTAACGAGCATGTCATCCGTTATCGCACGTTTTCAAAAGCCTATGGTATGGCAGGCATGCGAATCGGTTATGCCATCGGGCATCCGGATATGATTACCGGATTCAATAAAATCAGGAATCACTTCGGTGTAAATCGCCTTGCGCAAATTGCAGCGCTTGCGTCACTGAAAGATACCCAGTTTCTTAACACCGTTCGTTCTCGTGTAGAGGCCGGTCGACAGCGCATTTACGATTTTGCTAATCGACATTCTTTGGAATATCTACCATCGGCAACCAACTTTGTAGCGCTGGACATGCAGTCGAGTGAGCGCGCAACCAACCTGCTAAGCAAGCTGAATAAAAACGGTGTGTTCATTCGAATGCCAGGCGTCAGCCCGCTGAACCGGTACATTCGCGTGGGCATTGGAAGCGAGGCTGAACACAAGGTATTTGTTTCCCGGTTCGAAAAGCTATCAAAGCTGCAACCGGTTGAGTAACCGCTAATCGACCGCCTGGGTATTAACCGCGCATAGCATGCAAAATCGTCCCTTCAGGTGCGCGGCGCCTTAAATATGTAGTGATGCCTTTTTGCATCGCCACAGCAAGTCTGTCCTGAAACGCCGGGCTGTTTAATTTCTTTTCTTCCTGCAGGTTGGAGATGAACGCAGTCTCTACCAGCAGTGATGGAATATCGGGTGACTTCAAGACGGCGAAGTTGGCCTGCTCAACAGAAGGCTTGTGTACCGCACCCACTTTTTTCAATTCACTAAGCACATCATCACCCACCTCGAGGCTGGCTTCTAACGTCGTGTTCTGTGCCAGATCGAGTAAGGTCTGTTTTAAATCTTCACTCAAGCCATCCAGGGCAACATCGCCGAACAACACATCCGACTCATTCTCCTTCTGTGCCAGCCAGGCGGCCGCTTCAGAACTGGCGCCTTTTAAAGACAGCGCGTAAACCGAACTGCCGTGCGCTGCTTTTCGCTTAAACGCATCCGCATGAATTGATACAAACAGATCAGCATTTTTTGTACGGGCAATACGTATGCGTTCACGTAACGGAACATAGGTATCGTCGTTCCGAATCATGACGGGTTTGACGCCCTGCTGCTTTGCCAGACGTTTGTAAAGTCGTTGGGCGACTTTTAACGTGATGTCTTTTTCGCGCGACTTGCGCTGACCAATGGCACCCGGATCTTTACCACCATGCCCGGCATCGATGGCGACAACAATATCCCGCAATGCCGAACGCTCGGTAATGCGTGCTTTGTAATCCATTAGCTCCGGATTACCCTTCACACCCAAATCCACGATGAGTCGTTGTCCACCCTGGCGCGGGATAAAACGAAACGAGGGTGAGGCGGGTCTGTTCAAATCAATGACCAGACGCAGTTTTTCACCTTCATGCATGCCAAACCGAAAACCTTTGACCGCGCCTTGTGTGAACTGCTGAGGCTGGATTGATTCAGCCATACGCGTGTTGGGCAGATCAATCACCAGCCGGTCGGGGTCGGACAAGGTGAAAAGCTTCGCGCCATCTGCCGCCCGATCCAGATCGAAATGCAGCATGACATTGTCTTGTTGCACCATACGAAAACCAGACAAAGTTACGTCTGTCTCAGCCTTGACGATATGCGCGGACAATAAAGCCGAACCGCCCAGCAGCTGAAGTAGTCGACGCCTGGCTATATCTGCACTGTTTCCCATGTACCCTCCACCGCACTAAACCCGTTATTTCTGACCACAGCACTCCCAACCTGCAAATTACAAGCTAGAGCTCTGCTGATTAAAGCTTAGTGCAGATTTTGAATTTGCCAAGTACAAATTGACTGGCGTACATAAAGAAGTTTTGGGTACTGGAAGGTCGAGTCAGGCTGATGTGCTGACAACCACCGAGCGACCGCTGCTTGAATACTCAATTGTGACTGCAACAGTTACGTTTGGCAACAGCCCTTCGCCCTTGTTTGGCCACTCAATGATCAACAAATCACTGTTCGCAACAATTTCGTCAAAGCCCAGGAAGTGCAGCTCCTCAGGGTCGTTGAGCCGGTAGAGATCAAGGTGCGCAATGTTCCAGCCAGCAGTTTCATATTGTTCTACCAGCGTATATGTGGGACTTTTCACCGCACCATCATGACCAAGCGCGCGAATGATTGATCTGGCCAGCACGCTTTTCCCGGCACCAAGCTCTCCGGAGAGTGTCATGACACAAGGTTTAGTCAGTTGCGCAGCCATTGCCTTGCCAAGCAAGTCCATGTCGTGCTCGGTGCTTACTTTATGCGTTTTGGTGTTGGGTTTATCTTCAGCCATAACTCAGCTCGGCAATCGCCTGCTCCCAATCCGGGCCTGGTGGCGCGTTCAATTCAATAAGCTGATTTTGCCACTGAAACTGCAGAGAAGCCGAGTGCAAGTACATCCGGTTCAGACCACGACGTTTAAACACGGTATTAATTTTATTGGAACCATAGCGCGTATCTCCAACAACAGGATGCCCGCAGTGCTTGGCATGAACCCGAATTTGATGCGTTCGGCCGGTTTCAATTTCAACACGCATTAACGATGCGTCATTAAAACTGCGCTCACACTTAAAATGTGACACGGCGGACTGCCCTTGGTCACTGACCATCACACGCCTTTCACCCGCATGCTCCTTATTCACCAGCAAGGACACATTGACGGTTTTATCACCACCTGCCCACACACCATCTACCAAGGCTATGTAGTGTTTGCGGATATCCCGCTGCCTGAAAAGGTTTTGCATGGCTCGACCGGTCCCCGGGCCTTTTGCGATCAGCAGGCAACCACTGGTGCCCCGGTCGAGACGGTGTACCAGCTCCAAATCCGGCTCATTGCGTGCCTGGCGTAGCGCATCAATAGCACCGAACGCCAGACCACTTCCCCCATGCACCGCCAATCCGGCCGGCTTGTTCAACACTAAAAAGTCTTCGCGCTCATCCACAACGGCCTCGGCGACCGTCCGGGCCATTGCATCCGGGACGGTGACCGGCCCACTGCGCTTCAGTTGCATAGGCGGAATTCTGACCATCTCGCCAGCAGCCAGTTTTCGGGTTGGCTTCACCCGGCCACCATTTACGCGAACCTGACCTTTGCGAATAATTCGATAGACGTGACTACGCGGCACACCCGGAGTGCGGCGAAGCAGGAAATTATCAATTCGCTGCCCCTGTTCACCAGCGGTAACCTCTACCATCTGCACGCCGGTAGCCGATTCGTCGTTATTTTGCATGAATGTTGCTTCGTTCATAAAACACTGGAATTACACAGAATTCGGCGCCTGGGAATTGCTCAAATGCGCCTCCACTGCTATATTACAGAATCGGCTGAAAAACGGAGCATGGCCGCCAGATGACGTCCTTGGAAAAAACCTCTCGACGCATCGACCCGACGAATCTTCCCAAAACAATCAACAAGGGACCCAGCGTCGGGGCATACACAGTTTGAACACCGCTCGGCAACTTGGAAGAGCTGTCCGAGCGGATAAAGCAGTTTTGAAGTCAGCGAACTCGCATCAAAACACGAAGCGACCATCGATTGGCTAAACAGATTAACTAAATATAAGCGAAGCAATTGCGCACTGTATGCGCCGGCTTCCACAACCTAAAAATTCGGATAAGTCCCGACAAGCTCGTTCATGACATTCGCGATATTCACAATAATGGTCTTACTAGGCGCCTGGTGCTTGCACCCTGTGCGCAATGGACCGGTCCGCGCGCGCATCAGAGCCAACAGGGAATCCGGACCGGATCTCTACCTACATGAAAAGAATGCTAATAAACGCAACCCACGAAGAGGAGTTGCGAGTAGCCATCGTCGATGGCCAACGATTAATCGACCTAGATATTGAGAGTAAAAACCGAGAACAAAAAAAGTCCAACATATATAAAGCAAAAATCACCCGGGTTGAGCCCAGCCTGGAAGCCGCATTTGTAGACTACGGCGCCGAACGCCATGGTTTCCTGCCATTCAAGGAAATCGCGCGCGAATACATAAAAGACAAAGGCAAGAAAAACGACGGTGGACGTCCTAACGTTCGCGATGGCATTAAGGAAGGCCAGGAAATCGTTGTACAAATAGAAAAGGAAGAACGCAGCAACAAAGGCGCTGCACTCACTACCTTCATTAGTCTTGCCGGACGTTTCCTGGTTCTCATGCCAAACAACCCTCGTGCCGGCGGTGTGTCACGTCGCATTGAAGGCGATGATCGCAACGAACTCAAAGCAGCCATGACCGATGTCGTTGTTCCCGATGGTATGGGTACCATTGTAAGAACAGCAGGTGTTGGAAGAACAACCGAAGAACTGCAATGGGATTTGGATTATCAGGCAGAAATCTGGAAAGCCATTCAGGAAGCAGCAAAAGAACGCAGCGCACCGTTTCTGGTTTATCAGGAAAGCAATATTATCGTGCGCGCACTGCGTGATTACTTCCGCAGCGACATTGGTGAAATCATCGCTGATGAACAGGCCACGTTCGATCAATCATCCGAATTCATTCGGATGTACATGCCGCAAAACCATCGCAAGCTGAAGTTACACAACGATGATGTACCACTGTTTAATCGCTACCAGATTGAATCACAAATCGAAACCGCGTTTCGTCGTGAAGTGCGATTGCCCTCTGGTGGTGCGCTGGTTATTGATCACACCGAAGCACTTATCTCTATCGATATAAACTCGGCACGCGCCACCAAAGGTCAGGATATCGAAGAAACTGCGACCAACACGAACCTGGAAGCAGCCGATGAAGTTGCCAGACAATTACGCCTGCGCGATCTGGGTGGTCTGGTGGTGATTGATTTCATCGATATGATGTCAAACAAACATCAGCGATCGGTTGAGAACCGGCTGCGCGATGCTTTGAAACAAGATCGTGCCCGTGTACAAGTTGGTCGAATTTCCCGTTTCGGCCTGCTGGAAATGTCGCGCCAGAGATTACGTCCTTCTCTCGGTGAAACCAGCGAAAACGTTTGCCCGAGATGTCAGGGACACGGCACTGTCAGAGGCATTGAATCAACTGCCTTGTCGATACTGCGACTGCTCGAAGAAGAGTCCATGAAAGACAACACCGATCGTGTCCTTGCCGAGGTACCTGTCGAAGTAGCAACTTATCTGCTCAACGAAAAACGCAGTAGCATCGGCGAAATTGAAGCCCGGAATGACGTCACGCTACTCATTGTTGCAAATCCGAACTTACAAACACCGAATTACACGCTTGAACGAATCCGCGGTAACGAGGCGGCAGAGCACAATGCAAATAAACTGAAAAGCTACGAGCTACAAACAGACGGCGAAGATACTTACAGCCCAGCTGATCCTCGTGATGAAAAACCAACCGAGCGAGCAGCGGTCAGCACAGTTGTGCCAGATGCACCCGCTCCCACACGAAAGGAGCCGCCTAAGCCTGCAGCAACAGAAAAAGCAGGCATCAGCCGTTTCTTCGGTGCAGTTGGTTCACTGTTCGGTGTGTCACCAACTACCGAACAACCGGCAGCGGAAGAGTTGGCTGTAACCGAAAGCAAACAGGGTTCGTCCGGTTCTCGTCATACCAAGTCAGGCCAGCGTCGAAGTCGTAACGACGAAAGTGGCAATGCGCGACAGGGCAACAAGAAAAGCAATCCGCGTGGCAAAAAGCGTAGCGCCAAGAAAGACAGCGACAATCAACAGCGAGACAACCAGAACCAGACAGAAGGTAAATCAAGAGGTGGACGCGGTCGCGGAAGATCACGTAACAACCAGAAGCAGGACAAAGTCTCCGCAGAAGGCGTGGAAGAGAACAACGTAGATAACAACGAAACCGACTCCGACAAGCAGGAACAACCCAGGCGTGGTCGTGGTCGCCGACCAGCGCGATCGAAGAAGAACAACGAGCAACAAGATAACGGTATTGAAGCCACAGCAGAAAACGGTAACGACCAACAGGAGTCGGACGGCCAATCTGACAATAATAATAGAGGTCGCAATAATCAGCGAAAGCCTGCGCGTGGCACAGCGAAGAAAGCAGCCGTAGCAAACGGTAACGTAGCGGAAGCGAATGGTAACGTTATTCCAACCGATACCGACGAGCAAGAAGCAGAGGAAGTAAACGGTAACGTAGACCCGCAAGCGAAAACAGACAATGAGGGCAGTTCGAACAGCCAACGTCGCAGACGCGGACCGGGTCGCCGTCGACAACGCGTGAGCAGTAAAGCTGAAGCGAACGGGGAATCAGATGCCAACCGATCCGATGCCGGTGAAAGTTCGTCTCATTCAAGTCAACACAAGAATGGGTCGCAAGACGACCAAAACACATCTGACGCAAGCGGACAAAAAGCCGAACAACGTGCGGCACCTTCAGCGAATGACAAATCTGCGGACGGCAACACGACCACTACAGCAGCAGCGACTGCAGCCACAGCTGCCGTGTCCAAACCCGCTCCATTGTCCAGCGCATCTGAACACAATAGCGCAACCCCGAGTGCAACAGCTGCGAATGGATCAACTCCAAGTGCATCCATACCTGCAGCTAGCACCACTGCTGCACAAGCGCCAGCTACGGTAAAACCTGCATCAGTGGCGTCAGGTGCAAGTACGCCCTCGCCTTCAGCAATGCAAACAAACATTCCTGCTGCACAGCCAACTGGCTCATCGAGCGATGCACCCACACATGCTTCCGACAAAGCCAAAACAGAAACTGACAGTCAGCGTGTTTCTCAGCGACAACCCAGTCAGCTGAAGAGCTCGGTGCGCTCATTGGCGAATAAAGATGATGATGGCGATAAAGCCCGTGGAAGCAGCGGCGGTGGTGGAGGTTTATCGTTTGCATCCAGAAAAGTCCCGGACGTAAAACCACAAACTAACGACAAAAACACCGCGTCACCAGAAACCTCAGGCGACTAAAGCGCCAAAAGGTTCCTTATTCTCAGTAACCGGGTTGCTATGTCAACCCGGTGCCAGAGCGGCTAAAACAGGTTTTGATTACCCCGATGGCAGAGCGTATTGATCATTAAGTTTTTGCACGAAGTCTGAAGCCTCCTCCAGAACATCCTCTACATTCTGCCGACTTTTGCCATTCCAACCAGTTGGTGAACGGCTAAACACACTACGAAAAAACCTCGTATTTTTAGCAAACGCATGCTTATACTTCTCATCCGGCGTATCGTCCATTTTCGTCAACATGTACCCAGCCACCTTTGATCTAATCGAAAAGTGAACAGCCAACGCTATTAATGCAATTCCAACTATAAAACCGAGCATGGTTGCCGGATTCGAAAACAGACTCAGCACAAAAGTAAACAAAGCTCCGATTGCACCGAACAAGATACTGGTGCCGAGAACAATGCCTGCAACAACAACAGCAGCAAGCAAATCAAAACGAATAACGCGCTTTCGCCAAAGTTGTTTGAGTCTGGTTAATGCAGGTACTGCCGTATCGCGTATGGCGTATGCCTCAGACTCAAGGTTGCCGATAATTCGATACGCACGTTCCGCCTCCACCTGACCAATTCTAGCTTCAATATCATTCATGTCTGCGGCACGTTTCGCTTCGAAGCGTTCGCGAGCCACATCGTTTTCAATTTCAGGCGCAACATCTTTGTTGTAAATGGTATAAAAACGACCGGCTGTTAATCCTTTCTGTGAAAGTGCCCGCTGCCATGCACCAACGATTTCTTCGGTGTTATCTTCTCTGGCCGCTGTATCAATTTGGTTCAGCACAAACAGAAATTTATTACTGTCAGATCGACTGATCGTCTTCTCTACCAGATGCTTCAAGGTATCTTGCATTGCTCCGGGTTCAGGGTGGCGGGCATCAAAAAATACCAACACCAAATCGGAGATATCCATAATGTGGTCGGTTAAGCGAAGCGTAGATGTTCTCTGATCGTCTGCGTCAAAACCGGGTGAATCGATCAAAATCTTGCCACGCAGGACCTCAGAGTCAGTCACTTTGAGCTGCAAATAGGCATCAATTCTGCGCCCCTCGCCTTCGGCAACCTTCTCAATCTCGTTGCTGATGCGGTAAAAAGGAAAGCGCATGTCAGCATCCAGGGCTAATCCGGGCAAAACCCGATCATTGTTCTCCTTACCAAAGCAAATAACCGTGAATTTATCATCCACAGCCTGATTACCTGTTTTCTGCAAAGACTTCCCCAGATAACTGTTTATAAATGAAGATTTCCCAGCTGAAAACACACCAAGTATGGAAACCAGAGGCCACCAGGGTATTTGCATGGCATAAGACTCGTCAGTACGCAGCAAACCCATGCTATAACCAATACCGTCCAGTTTTTGATATCCGCCGATAGCCTCCAGCAGAACCGGATTTTCGCGTTTCAGATGTTGTTTCAGGCTGTCAAAGCGCTTGATGATTGATTTGTCCGCGCGGACCATAAGACTCGGGTATTCCAGCTAAAAATGGTAAGATGAGTAGCGTTTTTAGGGTACTGGCACTGATGCACGTGACTGGATTCATGCCGTAAAATAACGGAAGTGCCAGTCGGTCATCCGTATTCTATCAGCTTGAGGAATGTGCAATTTACTATCATGCGCAGTTTTCTATCAATAGCTGGCGTTAGCGAACACAAAGGTTTGTCGTTACGAAATTGAATGTATTCAGCGGTTTCTGAAACGCGTTAACAAATTTGGAGGTGGTTCTGATGATTTGGGTTGTCTTACTCATCTTGGCAATACTTGCGGCGTACTTTATCTACCAAGGTCTTCGTGCACGTCACGTCGCGCGCTGTCAATACGACCAGAGAACACTGGAAAATGTACCGGACTCAGCGACAGGCAGTCACGCGCAAAGCGAGCATAGCCAACAACAAGGCTTAAATCGAGCGAGCACCGAAACCAGTGCAAAGGCGGCAATAGAGCCCGTCCCTGCTCCGCAAGACGGTCCTTCCTTACTTTACGCTGAACGAAACGCAAGCAAAGAAGCTGAAGCTACTGCCAATGCAACCTTGGATAACTCGCCAGCTGTCAATCGAACATCGGCTGATGTAATCGATACGCATGCAGATGCTCACGCAGGCACACACGCAGGCACAGGAACAACGGAGCAAACTGGCCGCACCGATCCCATGGACTTCACTGCCGAAACAGCGACGTTGAGCAGCGACGAAGTTGGTCACCCGGCAAACAGCAGTGACTATCAGCACTCAACGGCACAACAAAACGTTGAGTCGATTCGCCAAACAGATGCAAGCCTGGCCCACGGATCGGTCGCTGCGAACACACAAATATCGGAAAGTGAATCCAAGTCGGCCACGCAAACTCACTCAGCACAAGTACCTTCCAGTTCAGGCCACGATGCAAACGCCGGCTCTTCAACTGTGTCTGCAAGTGCCTTAGCAGCAGGGGCCGCGGGTATTGCGGGCGTGGCAGCAGCCGTAGGTGTTGCACACTCGTCAGCACAAGCATCAAATAGCGGCAGCGCTGGTCACAGCATCAGTAACGAAGGTATCGATCTGGAACTGGGTGATAGCACGAATACTGACGAGCAAGTGCACAACTTTGAACATGAAGTTGAACAAGAAGATGAACATGACGAATTACTCGACTTTGGCGATATGACGGCCGACATAAGCGAAATGCTAAAAGAACTCAATTTACGCGAATCAGATTCACCGCGATTGGAAATTAACGAAAAGGAATACCAACAGCTGAAAACTGGAGAGCCGGGTGAAGTGAAACCAGAGAAGATTGAAAACGTCGCTGGTAAACTTCGGAATATGTTGCAGTAATTAGCTCATGCCCGTCAGAATATTACGCTCGCTTGTAGATTCTCGCAATGTACACACCATACGCGGCGACTTCCTGGCCATTGCTGGATTCATTGGGCTAATCTGGGTCGTCTTTGCGTTCGACCGGTTTCTCGAACTGGAACAGTTCGGACTGGTCCCAAGAAGTATCAACGGACTATTCGGCATCGTCGCCATGCCATTTTTACATGGCGATTTGTCTCACATCATCAGCAATACAATTCCACTAGCTGTAACGCTTTTATTACTTGCAGGCTCGCGCGCAAACAGCGGCGCCATCGTTCTGTTGATTATTCTGCTCGCCGGAGTCGGTCTGTGGTTGTTCGGACGCGAAGCCAGACACATTGGTGCAAGCGGACTGGTATTTGGATTAATCGCGTTTCATATTTTTTCAGGTATTTTCGAACGCCGTTTCAAGTCTATTGCCATTGCATTGTTGGTTGGCGGCATGTACGCAGGTACCCTATTGAATGGCGTCCTGCCGTTTCAGAAAGGGGTTTCCTGGGAAGGTCACCTTATCGGCGCAATAGCGGGTGCACTGGTCGCGCTGGTTACAGCAAAAATGATGAATGAGCCTGATAGTGCTAAGTCAAATTCACGTTCGCGTTTTAACCAGAATTAATCTCATCAATGCCTGACACACCTGCCACTCAACCGTTTACCGGCAACTTCACACAGCAGGAAGCTATTAGTGACGAGGCAATCGATGCCGCGGTTGAGGTGCTGCGAAGCGGTCGATTGCACCGATACAATGTCGCTAATGCTACAGAGCTATCCGAAACCGCGTTACTCGAAACAGAGTTTGCGGCTTATCAAGGTCAACGCTACGCATTGGCATTAGCATCGGGTGGTTACGCCATGCAAACAGCGCTTCGCGCGATTGATTTGCAGGCAAACGAACCGGTGTTAACCAATGCATTCACACTATCTCCAGTACCGGGTGCAATTGATGCAGCCGGCGGCAAACCAGTGCTGATTGAAACTACCAGTGACCTTGTAATCGATCTTGAACACCTGGATAAGGCAGCAAGTGAAACACAGGCGCGCGTGTTAATGCTGTCACATATGCGAGGCCACATTGTCGATATGGATGCCGTATGTGCGCTCGCAAAAAAACACAAGATAATCATAATTGAAGACTGCGCACACACCATGGGCGCAAGCTTCAATGGAGTTAAAAGTGGAACGCACGGCGATATCGCCTGCTTCAGCACGCAAACCTACAAGCACATGAATTCGGGCGAAGGTGGTTTTTTAACAACCAACAGCGATGAACTAATGGCACGCTCAATTATTTTGTCGGGCTCCTATATGCTCTATGAACGCCATCAGGCGGCGCCACCGCCAGAGGCATTTGAGAAGATACGGTTACAAACACCCAATTGCAGTGGTCGCATGGACAACTTGCGTGCAGCGATACTGCGCCCACAACTTCGTACGCTTGATAAAAATTGCTCTCGCTGGAATGAACGGTACCAGCGTATTAACAAGACACTATCTTCTTGCAATGCGATAGCGCTGCCAAAATCCCATGTAAATGCGGTTGAAGTATTCAGCTCCTTCCAGTTTTCTGTCCCTGACTTTAACGACGAGCAGAACAAGCTGTTTATGAAACGCTGTTATGATTTGGGCGTTGAATTAAAGTGGTTTGGCGATAAAGACCCTGTTGCTTACACCAGCCGGTATGAAAGCTGGGCATACGTGAATAGCACAACACTTGAAAACACCGATAAAGTGCTGCACCGGTTATACGATTGCCGAATACCACTCACCTTTTCAATCGATGATTGCGAACAAATCGCACAAATTATTGTTGAGCAGACCAATCACACCCTGACCTGATATGCCGAACAACCGCATGCCGGCTCGACTTCTCGTACTCGCCGCAACGCTTGGAGCACTGCTGAGTTTAACCGCCCTGTTTTCTCAGCATCATCAGCTGTTCGATATAATCAGCCACTTCCGGGTTCAATATATCATTCTGCTTATCCCCGGTATTATCGTTGCCATAGCAATTAAAAGACTAATATCAGTTGTTATTCTGTTTACCGCGCTTGCAGTGCACCTTTATGCTGTCACCCTGTCCTGGTTACCTGAATCGATGCAGTCCGATCTTGCTGGTAGCGATGATTTCACACAAATTACCGTACTCAATTCAAATCTGCTACTGGTGAATACTGAGTACGATACTCAGGTTGAATACATTCGCTTGATTAATCCTGACATCATTGCTTTTCAGGAGTATACACACGCATGGGATAGAGAACTGACCCGCCGTTTAACGGATTATCCTTATACTATTACGTCACCCACCAATGGCGCTTTCGGGATAGCGCTATTCAGCAAGTATCCAATTACAACTGGGGAAGCGGAAAAATTATCCCCGACCACACCGGAAGTTATCGATGCTCGCATCGCTTTAGAGAATCGGGAAATCAGAGTTATAGCCGCACACCCACACCCACCGGCCTCTGTAGAAATGTACGAGAGTCGTAATGAGTTAATGATGTTAGTTGCCGAACGATCGGTAAAGCATAAGGGCGCAATGATTGTCATGGGCGATTTCAATTCAACACCATGGACTGCGCATTTTTCAAACTTGTTAACTGAAGGAAAATTGCGCAACGCAAGTGCTGGCAGTGGTATTCACCCAACCTGGCCTACAGGGTTGAAGGGAATCCCATTCCTTATACCAATTGATCATGTTCTGATTAACCCGCGAGTGTCTGTTAAGCATTTCGACACAAAGGAACTCCCGGGCTCTGATCATCGGAACATCTGGAGTCGCTTGAACGTCTATTAATCCTGTAGCGGCAAATCGGATAAACGTTTGTTGTTAGTAATAAGTACAAGTACGTTTAGTGGTTGTTCGCGGCAAGACTATTGATTTGCGCTCGATTTTTTAGCACCACCATTGGAACATCGGCTCCATGAGTCTCAAGCAACTCTGTGATTTTTGGTGCTGCAAGTGTCTCAAAATTCCAGATATAGCTTAAAAATTCGCGATCTGGGAGCCGCTCGATACAGCCTGCGGCCATATCCGGTCTTGTCCTGCCGTGGTTTTGTATTGATCTTTTATACACGCTATACAGTGACAAATACCGGGGTATTCGAACCCAGATAACCAAGTCTGTTCTAGGAAGGCGGATATCGAGACTGGACGGATATGTACCATCCATGATCCAGCTTTCCCCAAGAATGAATTCCTCAACAAGACGCCTTCGCTCGTTAGCGTCTCTAGGTTCCCAATCGGGCAACCAACGAACATCCCGATCTAATGATATGTATTTGATATGACGCTTTGAAGCGATTCGCTGAGCAAGAGTCGACTTTCCTCCACCAGAACACCCGATAACTAGTATGCGTTTTACGGTAGCTGTTAACTGTCGAGCTTCGTCTATGGTGATTAACTTAGGCAATATTCTGAAACTGACTCCGGTGACAATCTCTGCTACAGAGCGTGAGCTTGGCTGCGGGAATCCGGCTGGTGAATTAGACTGACTACCTGTTGGCAAAGTCATCAGACTCTAATCGCAATTGGGTACCCACGCTACGGCTTAGCGTAATCCAATTGTTTGTGCTCAAGCAACTTGAAATACGTATCCAACGCAGTCGAGGCGATTGTATCCGCTTGCACTAATGCAATCCCCCCGTCCGACTGAATCATGCCCTCTTCTACTTCTATAAAAATAACTTCACCAACAATGAGCTTGGTATCGTTACTCGCGATATCGATGATCTCACGTAATTCAAGCGCATACCGTACTCGCGATTGTTCTACAAACGGCGCACTAATTCCCGGCTCAAAGTAAGGCGTTAAACCGGTGGCTTCAAATTCGGATATGTCATAACGAGCAGAACACTGATGCGCTTGCTCTAGTATGCCGCTGTGAACAAGATTTAAGGTCCAGGAGTTTGTCGCCATGATGTTAGACAAAGTATGCCGCTCGACAGTTGCTGGTCTTGTCACCATGCCAATCAACACAGGGTTTGAGCCCAAGTGCGTGACACTGGAAAACGGCGCCAGATTAGTAACACCATCGTGCGAGCTTGTACCCACAAGACAAATCGGCTTGGCACCCGGCAATGATGTAGCGAGCTGAACCCGCTCCAGCTTTGGCATGGCTTTAATTGCCTGTTCTGTGATTTTCATTCTGTGGTGTTTTTGCGTTGTATTGAATCAAAAATTAATGAGCAGGAAACCTCATCATCTCTTTCAACGATCACTTTCACACATTGCTACCAGGTTTTACGCTAACGGCACCCGTTTTTCTATCCAATTCAAATGGGCACGCACTGCATTGAATTCTTCTTGACGTTTCTGGCGTGTCCTTCAGCCTCGGGTCTGCTTCTCCGCTGACTAGTACAGGTTGATCGTCTGCATCCAGCCGTTTTTTGAGTAAATCCAGCAACAAGTCGTCAATGCCCAATGGTTCGGCTATCTGGTATGTAGTGTTTGCAAACCTGGCAGCAGCCTGACTTGTCAGACTGGGAATATCACGTATCCAATGCCTGCCCTTGGCAAGGAACAGCGGTAAAATGACGATATGCTCCGCGCCACGATTAACGCAAGTTGCATAAGCTGTGCTGATATCGGGCATTGCTAATTCCATGTGAGCATGCTCCACGATTTGGCATTCCCCTGCGAACCGATCGGCAAAGCGCATGGCGACATTTTCAAGGCTTTCGTTCGATTGCGCTCTGCGACTTCCGTGATCACAAATAATAATGCCAACGTTTGGCCTGTTGGTATTGGAATTACTACTCATAAGCTGGTCTCACTAATATACGCGATTTCGTTTTAACACTTGAACTGTACTACAAAACAGACGCAACCACAGTCGCCTGAGGCTAATGAACAGCAAGATCTCAACAGGACATTGCCTGCACAGCCTCACCTGTTTCATCTGGAACGTCAAAGTGACAGGCAGACACCTTTTTAACTGACAGCTCATTTAAACCAGGTAGCACACCGTACAGTTGTAATTTATAAAAACCTTCAAAGCAACCTGGTAATTAACTCAAATTGACCGGTACCATCCAGGGGATTTCGCAAGTTCAGCGGATTGAGCACATTCTTCGCACAGACAGTTCAACCTGCACAAAATTCCAGGCAGAAGCATCAGTTTAAACATGCTTCATTGCCGTACGGTTCGGAATGAAACAGCGTTTATTCCAGCAGTCGATACCTGCAACGATGCACAAGGAAAAACTATTTATCAATCGACTTACAAATAGTTGTACTTAGGTATTGATCATTGATAAACGAAAACTGCGAATGATATTTTTACTAAACCACAGTGTTTTAATTGAAAGGATTTCTTTTGTGAAACCAGTGACTACGAGTATAGAACACGGGGCAAGGAATTTTTCTGTTCGCAGAGAAGATGCAACAGCGCAACAGGATGCATCATTAAAAAACAATCCTCGGTACATTCAACGGATAGCTCTGCAACGAAAATTGAACGCTAAAAGAAAACGACTCTACCTAAATGCTCAGCTAAAAACTAATACTTGCAATCGACTTTTTTCAACATATGGAATAGCTGGCAGTAGAATCAGTCAAGTTTGCACTCACGGGCAATCTGTCACCAAATTAGCTTCAAGTTCAAAAGCAAAGTTTGCTAAAGGCCAGACCGTAAAAAACCGCTGCTTCTAACGGTCACAGGTAAAACCGATTTCTTCAGCGTATTTATCGGTTACCTACCAAAGACCAACAAAGGGTTTACGCAGGTGTGATGCCATCAATTTACCAACATCCTCAACAATCTGACCTTTTGGCCCAATTAATATGAGTGTTGAACCTTTATCTGTGAATGGCATCATGGCTTCACCTGCGTTGAAAATAGTGATCACTCGGCTTGACTTCGTCTGATGGTCTAAATGGGTAATAGGCGATTCATACCAAGACATGGGCCTCGTCGCAAAAACAGTTTTATAGTGTTGTAAAATGTTACTAATCAAATCAGTTTCAAAAACAGATATGGTTAAATCAAAATATTTGGTGTAAGTTAAATATTAGTTTTTGAGTGTCGCAGGTTATGGATACGACCGTTGTTTTTGTTGAAAATTTAGATGACCAATGTCTTATGCAGCGGTTGCTGCCAGACAGAATAAGCATATTGTTCTTTGGATTCCAATTCCTTGATGCCGGTGTTTTCAATTGCAAAGAGATTATAATTTGTCACCGCTCATCCACTCAGTCCCCTTTTCCTCGCTTTCCCACTAATTTCAATACTTCCCGATTAGTTATACTCTCTGACTGTTCAAAGGAAGAAACAATTGTCGAGACATTAAACGCCGGGGCACATCACTACATTGACTTGCGAGAAACAGAGCGAGTGCTTACCGCCAGAGTCGGTGCTGCACTGAGATGCCATTTACAACGTGAATGCCGAACGCTCGATATTGAGCCCTACACATTTAATCTAGATAATCGCACCGTGTTTTACGAAAGTCGATTACTTAATTTAAGCCCTCGTGAATTCGAGCTAGCTTATTATTTATTCTCTAATAGAAACAGGACCGTGACTGATTCAGAACTTATGAGGAGTGTTTGGACCCTACCGCCCTCAGTAGACACCAGACGCATCGATACCTCAATTTGCAGAATCAAGAAAAAAATGAATTTGAATAGTGCGGCTTCGAAATGGAATATCGCTCGCTTTCCCCGCATGGGCTATCAAGTAACTTGCTAGTTATCAACCAACGATAATTGCTTATATAAACAAATTATTTGGCGTTAAATATTCATATTAATTGGACGAAGCTAACGACAATCCAATTATAGCCAGATCGAAAATTCCCCAACTCTGAAACTCCCAAATCAGCATCACCGTAAGCGAATTTAAGCCGCCAGACATTTTTCTGGCTGTACATTAAACGGTAATAACGCCTCTACTTCATCCAGAGAGTGTGCTGCTGGCAGATGCGTTAACACATGGTGGATATAACTGTGTGGTTCGTGGCCATTAGCTTTGGCGGTCGGGGCTTGTGGCATGCAAGTTCTCTGTTGTAACGTAGTTGAATTAGTTCGGTTGCGAATCGATGAATAAAGTTTATCAGCACACCCGAATACTCATTGGTAATTTTGCGCGCTAGTTTATTGGTCGCTTATAGTTTCTTCATGTGATGATATTCATACCGGAACGCTAACTGCGAATGTCTTAAGAGTTAAAAACTAATAATTATATACTCATGGATTATTTCCTGATAAGGTAAAATGGGTTAAAGCGTGACTTCGATTCCATGAATATACCTTTCTTTAAACCCGCTGTAGCAGTGCTAATTTTTCTATCCCTTGCTGCTTGCAGCAATGATGATGACACCAACTCTGCAGAAAATACGGTGTTTGATGGCTCCCGCTTATCGGCATTGGAATTTTACTCAGAGGCTCAGTTTGTCGCGACCGAATCTCTTGGTTTTGCATTGAATTTTGGTGACGAGCCGCCCGATGTAGAAGGGGTATTCAGAATTGAACCCATTGTGTTTCAGTCCTCTACAAATGCGAATGACGCATTCGGAGTGGGGAATAGCGACGTGCCTTTTAATCTTACATTGTCTAATCAAGACAGTAATTCGTTGACTATCGATATCGACACCGGAACAGACTTAGTTGAGTATACTAGCGCTGTTATTTCAGGGTCAGGCAACGCTTTTACGATATTCGCGGTGGTGACACTGACATCGAACGGCATCGAATCACGTGAGGCGTTCAGTGGCAATTTAACAGAATTTGGTATTGAAAATTTTCAATTCTCGCCCTTTGTTGTTGGTAACGAAGATATTAGACTTTTCGAAGATCTAGACAATCTTTCTGAACGACTATGAAGTTGAGAGTCTCGACGCTGCAGGGAGCAGCAGGTTAGTCAACAAGCAGTGCTGCGTACTGTTGCTATTTCAGCTCGGACCCTGACTGAATAGATGAATTCGTTGAGTGCTATATTACACACGCTCATTCAGCAGAAGAGAAATTCACGCTAATGGCTCTTATACTTGGAGCATTCGAGGAATATCATAACCTCAATCCTCCCGCTAGCAGTGCATGGTGGAAGATCAAAAGGCTTCTGATAAAAGACTTAGACACCCATACAGATCACATAAAATACTATCAGTGCTTAAACGAAGTTGATGGTGAGTTCATGTTCCCCATGAGCAGAAAAATGAGAGAGATAAAGCTCTAAGTACTGCACATGGCGTAAGCGGTTTTAAGTCGCCTGACATTGCTCTGTTTTTAACATAAACGGCAGTAGAGCTTCAATGTCTTCAAGCGATTGGGCTGCTGGTAGCTTAGTCAACACATGCTGGATATAGCGGTGCGGCTCATGCCCGTTGGCTTTGGCTGTCTCCACCAAGCTATATAAATTAGCGCTAGACTTGGCGCCATCAATGGATGTGGCGAAGAGCCATGCTTTGCGACCCATCACAAAAGGCCTTACTGCATTTTCCTTGGCGACCTCATCTACCTCCCTTAGGAAATATGACTTTTGAGGGGTGGATCAGAAGTCTAAGCTAGTTTTGTACGACAGCGTACTGCGGATTAATGTAGCTGTTTTCGGATTGTACAAGTCGAAACACCATTTCTTAGCCGATAGCTTGTTGCTTCCTTACAGCAGTCATCACCAGCAGACCCACCTACTCTGTCTTTTCTTTGCCATCAAAAATCGCGGGCCACTTCGTCGTCGTTTGTAATTCCCCTAAATCAAACCAGCGGATTTCGCAAAAGGGTCGCGGTTAGCATCTTTATGCCATTCGTATTCACAAGCCAGGGCGATTCTGTCGGCTATATCCATTCCAAATAAATCAGCCATTACTGCCAGTGCCATATCCATCCCGGCAGACACTCCGGACGATGTGAAAAACTTGCCATCTTCTACCCACCGAGCCTCTTTAATCCAATTCACTTCGGGCGCAAGAGGAACGGTTTTGGTGAAATCGAGTTTGTTAGTGGTGGCATTGCGCCCATCCAAAACGCCTGTCATCCCCAGTAGCACCGTTCCCGTGCAGACGGCCATCACGCGTTCTGCGTTTGCAGACGTTTCTCTAATCCACTGCATAAGTTCTTCATCTTTCGCCTCGTTCAATGCAGCATCTCCACCCGGAATGAAGAGTAAATCGTAGTCGTTCGTTTCAGCAATGGTTCTGTCGATAACGATACGCTGGCCATGCACACTCGGCACCGGATGACGGTCTTTGGCGACTGTTATAATTTGGGTTTGTTCTCCAAAACCACCCAGCATTTCCATTGGGCCGAAGTAGTCAAGTGTTTCAAAACCGGGGAATACAAGTGCAGCGAGTGTTCTCATGTTTTTGCGTCCTGTCTTAGAGTTTGAAGTGATGCATCCCTACGCATAAGTTCGATTCTAACCTTTTCTGATATAGGCTGTCGCTCGATTTTAGCTGTCCTATTGGGCATAGACATTAGACAGCTGCATACCTGTAGCAGAAATTCATATTTGTCAATCAAGAATAGATTTAGATTGGCAGCGCATCAGCTCAATGGAAAGTTCAATATCTGGAAAGACTTCACTTGTTAGGGTCTGGCAGGTTTGAAAGCCAAGCTTTGAATAGAAGCTCATTGCTGACTTACCGGTTGCGAGGACGCTTACTTCGAGAAACGAATCGAGATCCACTGAATTAGCTACCTCTTTTATCAGAAATGACCCGATGCCGTTTTGGCATTTTTCCGGTAGTACATATTGCTTTAGTGTATTTATATCCAGAATAAAGCTAATTCTTTATAATTCAATAATCGACGCCTGCTTCTGGCCGCTTTGGTAATAGTTTAATAAAAATCTCAAGGTGACTTCCGTCTCCAACAGGTATATTTACATATCAGTCTAAGCTTTGTATATGGACGTTTCTTGGATAAATGAAGCAGTTTTCAACAATGCCGCTTGGTGCAATGCAGTTGCAGCGTCGCATGGTATAGCTACAACCCGGAATGAATCAATCTGGTTGAGCGAACATCCAATGCCTCGTTATTACCCAAACATCATTACTTTAACGATGGGCGCTC
>CALJNA010000073.1 GCA_937981955.1 uncultured Granulosicoccaceae bacterium | reverse complement strand
GGTGTAACTGCCCGGGCCATTAACCAGCTTTGGCGCACATTCGCATCGATAATGTTGTCGAAGTCACTCGCATCCATTTCATCTATCTTGGATACTTTGTTCATTCCGGATGCAACAACCAGTATATCGACACTGCCAAATGCACCAACGGCCTGCTCTACAATGCTGTTACAGTTTGCTTCGCTATCCGGGCGTGCATTGATCTGATGCGTTTCGCCTTTACAATTCGAAGCAACTTTCTCCATTGCCTCTTTGTTGCCAGCCACCAGCACGACCTTGCAACCTGCACCGGATAAACATTGTGCAGCAACAGCACCGAACGCACCTGATGCGCCAGTGATCAGCGCAACCTTATCTTTAACATCGAAAAATGAAAGTGGATTATCTAAAGACATAAATCACCCGGGGCGTTTGCCGTTTGGATAAGGGATGACCACCAGCATCTTGCAAACATGATTGCTGCGGTTTTCAATTTTGCGTTCTTCGTTGGGCGGAATCGTGCAACTGTCGAACGCGCCAAGGACGGTGTCTTTGCCATCAACGGTTATCGTCATTTCACCTTCTAGCACCACATACACTTTTTCAAACGGTGTGGAGTCCGGGCCAGCCCCACCACCTGGTAAAAACTGTGAAAGACCTATCCACTGGTTTTCCGGACCACCGTCTTCAAAACCCTGCAACCTTAAACCTGTAACACCCCAGTGGTTGGGTGCTTCATAGCTTTCCGCTTCAGTAAATCGCTTGACGAGCATTAGAAGTTTTCTCCAGCCTCAATACGATACTGCTGCCCTTTGTCCATCATTGCGACAAGTCGAATAATGCAACCGTCACCTCTATCCCAGTTCCATGGGAAGAATGCAAACGTGACCCGCTTGCCGGTGACCTTGTCGAGATCACCACCAACATTCTCAATACCCAGAATACCGTTGCTGAACAGTTTGTTATGTACTGGCTCCCACTCAGGGAAATCATCGGCCCAATCACGACCGCCAGACCACTCTTTATATTCTGCTTCTAAATGCGGCAGGATTGGACCATTACGTTGCGGCCCGATGGCAGTAGCCAGCGGATGATCATTGGCTTGCGTGTCATGTCCAACCACCTTGATCTTTTTTTCCACCATCCAGTCAGCCGCTGATGGAACCAAACCCGGGCAATAAGGAAAGTAGTCACCGTCTTCATACAACTTGTGCCAACCGGTGTTAATGATCAGTACATCGTTTTCTCTAATGGCGTTACCGCATGCTTTTTCGAGATCGTCACCAGTAATGGATTCCCATTTTTTCTTCGGTATATCCACAACCAGACCGGAACCGAAAAAATGCGGTAAAGGTACTTCATCAATAAAGGGTGTGCCTTGAACCACGTGCGCGGGGGCATCGATGTGCGTTGTGACGTGCATGGTGGTGGTGATGGTTTGCGACAACACACCGGATTTAGCCATGTAGTGCTTTCGCTCAATAGCAACGTCTTTGAAATAAGGCCAATTCGGACACTGAAAACCATAACGATGACTCAGGTTGACGAATTCCAGCCCCATGTCGTTGTTTTCGTTTTCCTGAAAATCGATTCCTCGAATATTGATTGTCATGACGCCTCCGGTAAAATATTTGGTTTGAACACTTGTATCGCATAAAGGTACACTTGTACCATTTTGTAAGTCAAGCGTAGGATAGAATTCAATGACAGCACCGGTTTTATTTGTGATTAAGAGGATTTAATGACGACGTTATCTGCCAAAGACAATGACCGAGCGCAGGGAATCCAGGTGATTTCGCGTGCGGCGGATATCTTGCGCCTGTTGGGGGCGGAGTCCGGTGGTTTGAGTCTGGGTCAAATTGCTGAACGGGTTGAACTGCCGCGATCGACAGTACAACGCATCGTTGCAGCTCTGGCCAGCGAAGGATTTATTTCAACCCCACAACGAGACGGTGGCATTACTCTTGGCCCCGAAATACAGAACCTGGCGCGCGCAACCGCACTCGAAACCCGCGAACGCTTCCGCCCTATCATGCATGCAATCAGGGAGACAACAGGCGAAACCGTCGATCTGGCTATTCTCGAAGGTAACAAGATGCGCTTTCTTGATCAGGTGGTGGGTAGCCAGCGCTTACGAACAGTATCAAGTATCGGCGAAAGATTTCCGCTAACGAGCACCGCCAATGGCAAAGCGGCCTTGGCCGTTTTACCAACGCCCACAGCCGATGCACTGATATCAAGAGAACTCACCAATGATGTTGCAGGTAAGCGTATTAGAAAACGATTAATGACTGAGATCAAAAAGATTAAGGGCGGTGCTTTGGCAAGAGACGAAGATGAACACACGGAAGGTGTGAGTGCTTTGGGTTTTGCTATTACTGACAATAGCGGTGACGTTTACGCCTTATCTACACCGGTTCCCAGTAGTCGATACGCACAGGTAAAAGAGTTTCTTGAACAAGTGATTATTGAGCAACGCGACAAGATGACAGCGGACCAATCGCACTAGGTCCACCATCATTTTCTACTCTATATTTTTGGCGAGATTGTGCAGGCGTGCCAATGCTCTATCTCTAAGATGCCAAAGTGACTGTCAGGTGACAGTCACATGTAGATCGCCCACACCTTCAATATGGCCATGCATACGATCACCGCGTTGAACCGGCCCCACACCCGCTGGTGTACCGGTCAGGATGATATCACCGGGTTGAAGCGTGAACAGACCAGAGAGAATTGAAATCATTTCTGACGTTTTCCAGATCATCTGATTCAAATCACCACTCTGCCTCATTTCATCGTTAACCTTCAGCCAGATTTCCCCGTTATCGAGGTGTCCAACTTCAGACACAGGCAATAGTGCACCGGCAGGTGCAGACCTTTCAAACGCTTTGCCAATTTCCCATGGACGACCCAGCTTTTTCATTTCTCCTTGTAAATCTCGACGGGTCATATCCAGTGAAATGCCATAGCCATAAACACAATCAAGCGCGTCTTCGATTGCGATGTCTTCGCCACCCGATTTCAGAGCAACGAGTAGTTCAATTTCATGATGCACATCTTCACTGGCTTTCGGATACGGAAACTCTGTGGAATCTGAAACAAGGTTGTCAGGGTTTTTTTGAAAGAAAAATGGCGGCTCTTTATCTGGATCATGACCCATCTCAACTGCGTGGGCAGCGTAGTTGCGACCAACACAGTACACACGATGAACAGGAAATCGATCGCTCTGACCCTCAATAGGTAACGATGCCTGCGGAGGCGGGCTTATAACGAATTTTTCTGTTCCGGCAGCCTGATCGGCCATGGTAGTTTCTCCTGGTTAGGTTGTATGTTTAGTTGAATGCCAGATACACATTCAAAAGGGAGGCTCGACGGAGACTTCCCCAGCCAAAGCTGTCAGGTCACGACAAAGAGCCTGACCAAGATCAAGTCCGTTGCGGCGATTTTCATCGGCGAAAGCTGATTTATTTTCTCCCGGTATCCGCACTGGATCATGACCGGGCAAAGGTTTGGATGCACGCATTTCATCAAAAACCTCAGCGGCTGCATTGCCAAACGTTTCATCGACACCAAAAGCGGCTGTATCAAGTGCCATCACAAATTGACCCGTGTTGGTTTCGCTCGTTGTATCAGACGTGAAATCAACTACGTTGGAACCAAACGCTGCACCATTGAGTACACCAGCCATTAAGCCAATACCCACTGATAAGCCAAAACCTTTTGGGCCACCGATGGGTAACATAAAACCATTGGCGCGATCAGCCGGGTTGGTAAGCGGATTGCCATCACGGCCGACCATCCATCCCTCCGGCATGGAGAGACCCTGCTGATCCAATTTTTTTATTTTTCCCATCGCCGCAACCGTTGTCGCCATATCCAAAACAAAAGGATCTGCACTACCGCTCGGCGCAGATATAGCAATCGGGTTGGTTCCAAGCAGCAAATCAGTACCACCAAATGGAGGAACATGGTTTGCACTGCCAACAGCTGCTGCCATTCCAAGCATGCCAGACTCTGCTATTGGTCTGACATAAAGTGCCAGTGGGCCGGAGTGATTCCCTCTTCGAATACCCACCCAGCCAATACCAGAATCACGGGCTTTCTCCAAAGCCAGTTGACTTGCTTTCCGCATGGCAAGATGACCAAGTCCGTTATCCCCGTCAACAACCGCTGTCGCTGCTGTTTCCCGAGCGACGGTAACAGAAGCTTGAGAATTACAACCTCCGTCTCTCAAACGAGCCACATATTGTCTCAGTCGAAACACACCATGGGTGCGGTAGCCGAAAATATCAGCTTCCACCATCAGCTTTGCCACAGTGACCGCGTCACTCTCAGGCACATCTAACGAACAAAGGACACGTTTAACAAAACCGATTAGCTCGTTAGCGGGAATGCGTGTTTGGCTATCGGACATCTACTATCAATCTCGTAGCTAGCTTACAAATCCAGGTCGAATAAACAAATGACCGTTGCGATTAATCATGACTCGCGGCAGCAGTAGTCTTCTGCCAGAAAACCACGCGCCTTTGCGCAAAAGTAACCAACGCGTACAGTGCCAGGCCAAGCAGGCTTAGGTAAAGAATCAAAGAAAATACTCTCGGTGTATTTAACTGCGACGCCGCCACCCGGATTAATTCACCAAAACCTTTACCACCACCAAGGAACTCACCAGTGATTGCCCCGGCCATAACACCGACAGCGCCGATTTTCAGACCGGTAAATATTTGCGGCAGCGCTAATGGCAGTTTCATTTTAACCAGCGTCTGCCAGCGTGTTGCGCCCATTGTCTTGAACAACATGCGAGCATTCTCATCCGCCGAATGCAAACCAGCGGCAGTCCCTACAACGATAGGGAATGTCGCGATGAACGCTGCAAGCGCTACTTTCGATTCAATACCAAAACCCAGCCAGGCCACGAACAACGGTGCAAATGCAACTTTCGGCATGGTGTCAATAGCCACAAGATATGGCATGATCGCACGCTCACCAAACACCGTTTCGCCAACCAGCACACCAAGTGAAAAGCCGATGGCAACGGCCAGTGCAAATCCATAGATGACTTCCAGAATTGTAATCCACAAGGCTGGCAACATATATTCCCCAGCCAGGAGATTTTTACCAACGAAAATGATGTCTTTTAGCGTCTCTGCAGGCGTGGGTAGAATAATCGGTGATACCAGACCCAGGCTGGTTGCACCATGCCAAAGACCGACAAATACCGCAAATACAAAAGCCATGGATATGGCCCGTGGTATTCGATCAAGAAGTGAGACCTTCTCTTCCCATATCGTTTCTTCGAGCGGTTCAGTTACTGCATTTGCACTGGTTGCAGCATCTTGTGTTGCAGGTATTCTGGTATCACTCACAGTGATTCTCCCTTATCCAGCAGTCCACGAATGTAATCCACGATTGACCCAAACTTCGGCGTTGTTATCATGTCGAGCGTTCTCGGTCGCGGCAAGTCAACGTTAACAACTTCGGCCAAACGTCCCGGCCGCGGCTTCATCACATAGATGTCGTCAGATAAAATCACAGCTTCCGCAATAGAGTGAGTAACCAGAAACGCTGTCGCATTCTGTTCGCTGCAAATACGCTGCAGCTCCATGTTCATCATGTCTCTGGACAACTCATCGAGTGCACTGAACGGTTCATCCAGCAGCAATACAGCGGGCTCAGTAATCAACATGCGACATATAGATGCACGTTGAGCCATACCGCCGGATAGTTCGTTCGGATAAACATCGGCAAACCCGTTCAGCCCAACAACATCGAGTAACTCGTGCGCTCGTTCTTTGGCTTTGTTTGCTGCATCACGACCATCGCGAATCTCGATCGGCAGCACAATGTTCTGAATTGTCGTGCGCCACGGAAACAACGTGGCTTGCTGAAACATCATACCAATATCACGCCTTGGCCCGACGACTGGCTTGCCTTGAAGTTCAACTCTGCCCGTGGTGGGCGGTATAAGACCTGCCATGATTTTAAGTAGCGTTGACTTACCGCATCCACTTGATCCTATAACGGACGAGAAACTGCCCTTTTTAAGGGTCAGGCTGACATCCTCCAAAGCGACCACCTGATTACGCGCGTATGTTTTTCCTACCCTGTTTAATGAGTAGACCGCAGTATCAGCCGCTATGGATTCGCTGGAAGGTGTCGCGACAACACTACTCACGAAGCCACCTGCTGCTGCAAGGTGTTAGACAACTTCCCGATCTTCTCGATTTCACATACCACTGCATCGCCATGCTTCAAAAACTGTGGAGGCTCCATTGCATAGCCAACACCAGAAGGCGTGCCTGTTGCAATAATGTCGCCCGGCTCCAGAGTCAGCCCGGCCGACAACGATTCGATCAACGTCGGGATATCAAAAATCATTGACCCCGTGTTTCCGTTTTGTCGGGTTTCACCGTTCACTGACAGACCTATCGCCAAATTATCTGGTTTTCCGATAACGTCAGCTGTCACTATCCATGGACCCAAAGGGCAGGAACCATCAAGTGCCTTACCCTTGAAATATTGCCCGCCATGACGGCGTTGAACATCACGAGCTGTAATGTCGTTAAGAATGGTGTAACCAAAAATATAATCGTAAGCATCTGCCTTACTGATGTTGACCCCGTGCTTGCCAATAACCACAGCCAGCTCAACTTCGTAATCTATCGCTTCTGACAACTCCGGGAAAATGGGTATTTCAGCGTCGGGGCCTATGACTGCGGTAGACGGCTTTGTGAAATAAACAGGGTGTTCGGTTACACCTACAGACTGTTTCTGAGCACGATCGCCTTCAGCGATATGCTCAGCATAGTTACGCCCTACACAAAACACATTCTTGCGTGGCGTCGGAATCGGAGCAAGCAGGCGGACTTTTTCTGATGCATACGATACATCAGCCAGCTGTCCGCCTGCGTCTGCTTTACCCTTCAGAGCAAGTAACGCATTTATGGCTTCTTCACCACCTTCTGTTAAGGCTTGCACCGTGCCAGCACTGAGTGATTCCGGTTGATCACCAACCGTGTTTGATGCGGCTGCAATATCGAGCCAGGATTGGTTTTCAAGCCTGACTGCTGCAAAAGCCGTGTCACCATCATTTAAGGCAAGTGTGGCGAGATACATGCGTACTCCTCTGCTGTCTTTAAACGCGGATTAAGGTTGCGTTATTTAATTGCGGCGTTCCAACCTTCGATGAATTCGTTAGTGTAGGCTGCAGTTAAATCATCAAGTGGTGCTGACAAGTCACCACCGGCAACCAGACTGGCTTGCCACTCTTCCCAGACAGCAGGAGGCAGATACCCCAGCCCGTTTGAATCATCAACTGGGATTGTCTTGGAGCGAACGGCATCAAACAAGGCAGACTGAAATTCAGCATCTTCACCTTCCTGAGGATTACCCGCTTTCAAGTGAGCAAGTACAGCTTCCCGGTTTGCATCGTCCAGTGCAAAGGCGTGACCACGAGCAAATGCGCGTCCGAATTTCTCGACAAGTTCTCTGTCATTTCGGATGGTGTCACCCATGGTCGCCAATCCGTTACCGAAGAAACGTGCGAATTCTGACGGTGTGATATCGCGAACTTTCATGCCGCGCTGATTCAGTATGGCCGCATCAGCCGTGGACGCAGAGTAAGCCACAATTTCGCCACTATTAAACGCGACAGTGGCGGGACCACCGTCACCAACAGTTAACAGCTCGAAGTCATCACCGACTTTCATGCCGGCACCTGACATAACGTTCTTGGCAAAACCCACTTCCGCACCATCGGCTGTACCAGTACCAATAACTTTTCCGCGAAGATCTTCAGGTGATTGAATGTCTGAATCTTCTCGAAC
>CALJNA010000072.1 GCA_937981955.1 uncultured Granulosicoccaceae bacterium | reverse complement strand
AAGGAAAAGCATTGAGAGCCGTACCCTGGTTCGCTACAAATAACTTTGCTAAAAGCCACAATTACAAAATCTAATAAACCCAGACCGATACTATTGGACAAAAAAACATGAAAAAGACAATCTTACTCACGGGTGCTACCGACGGCATTGGCCTTGAGACAGCAAAGCAATTAATAAACGATGACACCACCCTGTTGATCCATGGTCGCAGCGATCAAAAGCTAGTCAATACAAAAAATATACTGTCCGATATCAGTCGGTCAGCGAACGTTGAAACATATTGTGCAGACCTTTCGAACCTTTCCGAAGTTGGCGCCATGGCCAGTGCTGTCGTCGAAAAACACCCAACCATTGATATCCTTATCAATAATGCGGGTGTTTATAAAACGCAAACTCCAGTTACCAGTGAAGGATATGACATCCGATTTATCGTCAATACCGTGGCCCCGTATTTATTAACAAAACGTCTCTTGCCGAATTTTTCATCTCAAAGTCGAGTCATAAACTTATCTTCAGCGGCACAGGCTTCTGTAGATCTCGAAGCACTAAACGGAAAAGTTCGATTAAGCGACGATCAAGCTTATGCTCAGAGCAAGCTCGCCATCACCATGTGGTCTTTTTTTCTTGCAAATGAACTCGGCGACAAAGCGCCCACTATTGTGGCGGTTAATCCGGCCTCTTTTCTGGGTAGTAAAATGGTAAAAGATGCCTATGGAATGGACGGCAAAGACCTTAGCATTGGAGCCGATATTTTGTTCAGAGCGGCGTTGAGTGATGAATTTGCCAATGCATCTGGTCGTTACTATGACAATGATCGGGGCGAGTTTGCACAACCTCATGCAGACGCGCTTGATGCAGTGAAAACCGAACAGCTAATTTTGAACCTTGAAAAGTTGGTTACTGGACTTGTATTGAATGAAAAATAGACCAACATCAATTTGAGCTGTTATTAAAGATAATAGTCAATTTAATCAAAGGAGAAACACATGTTAGGTGAAATCCACAGCCTGGTTAAAGATTTCCCGGAAATGGAAGAGACAGTCTCACAACTCTCAAAAACAGATAAGACTTTTGAACAACTCAATGGGCGCTATAACCAACTGGATGAAGAAATCAGAAAGCTCGAATTAGACAATGCGCCAGTCTCAGACGACTCGATGCATACATTGAAGCATGAGCGATCAGCATTGAAAGACAAACTGTACCAGTTACTGCTTGCCGCTAAGCAGTGATCACACTGATGTTCAACGGTGATTGATATAGCTAAGCCGGCTTGTATTACCGGCTTAGATTAGCCCCTTAATTATGCGTATTTAGCCTACTTATTAACGCCGAATAGCAAGCTGGTGAAAAAAACGACAAACAATGCGGTAACTAGATAAATCGACAGTTTTCGATGAAAAACGATCTTCTGCACGCGATCCTGATCTACTTTTTCAAACTGCTCAACGTTGGCCTTAAGCCACGCAATTTTTTTAAAAAATAACAATTTCTTTGTGCCGTCGTAGACTCGCTTATAAACCCGGCGAACCAATATATCCGTGTACGCCAAATTGATGAACTCAATAAACATCAACGATAAAAGTATGATGGCGACCAGCGTTCTCATATCAATTCCATTTATATAATCCACACGGACAGTAGTCTGCTTTTTGTCGCAATTGTAACTTGTAAAAATCGATATTGATACTTTCGACCGCAAACAATTCGGGTAGTGGCTTGGAGAATTGGCAAGGCGAAAATGCCAATATACAAGCCGATCACGGCATTCATTAAAACTTACCACCCGGAAACTATAAGAATGGGTTGGGTTTGCCGCTTTTATTCTCAAGGTAGACTAACCGCAATTGGGTGCTCACATAAACGCTTTACGGTATTCGTCATCATCTACTCGATATCATTCTTCATGAATAAACCGTCACTTCATTTTAAGCTTTGAAATACCGACACTGGTAACAACTAAAAGTTGGAGTGCGGTAAATGGTTAAACGATTGCTTGTTGCTTTTGCAATATCTGTTGGTACTTTGAATATTGCTTACGGGGGCTGGACACACGACTTAATGGTGCCCCATTACCCGTTGTTACCGATCGGGGAAATTTCCGCATACTCTGTGATTTCTCTCATGCTTCAATGAACGACCCTATTGTGAAACCGGGCCAATCAGGTCAGGCCCACCATCACTTCTTTTTTGGCAATACCAAAACAGATGCGTTCAGCACGACCGAATCGTTGACCAAAACTGGAAATTCAACCTGCCAGGGAAGCACCTTAAATCGTTCTGCATACTGGATTCCTGCAGTCTATAACGACCAAGGGCATACACGAATTCCAGACGACATTAACATCTACTATAAACACGAGAGTGATGAGCCTGCTAGTGAAATAGCAGAATTACCCGTTGGTTTAAGAATGATTGCTGGTAATGCGAATGGTAATACTGAGAACTCAACAAACGATGTTTTCTGGCGATGTGAATCCTGGCCATACGATGGCAGTGCTCCAAACACTTCGGCATTGCCTGTTTGTAGTGCAGGAGATAAATTATTGATGAACGTGTCCTTTCCTAACTGCTGGAACGGAGAAAACCTCTCCAGTAGTGATCAGTCACACGTGGCTTATTCAAGGTATGTCTACGACAGCGCATCAGGTGAATCTCTCTCATTATGCCCTGCCGGGTATCCAGTACATTTGCCAAGAATTTCCTATCTGTTTTTCTGGAGTCATTTAAATGAGTCAACTGACGGTTGGTACTTATCTTCCGATCGCCATAACGGTATGAATGCAGAGTCCGGTACAACACTGCATGGTGATTGGTGGAATGGCTGGAACGAAAAAGTTGTGCGCACGTGGACTGAAGAGTGCCTTCGACAGTCAAAAGATTGTGATACCGGCAATCTTGGTGACGGCACGGCGTTGGTTCGTGAATTTAAAGCTGGCGGTGGCAGAATTTCAAAACCTCATATGGCCGGTGCGGGTCCGTTCTGTAACGGCAGACGAGCAACCATTATCGGTACCAATGGAGATGATGTTTTGGAAGGTACGGAAGGTCAGGACGTGATTGTGGCTTTTAATGGCAATGACATCATCAATGCCTATGGCGATAAAGATGTCATCTGTGCTGGAAGCGGAAATGACATTATCGATGCAGGCGACGGTGATGATGAAGTCAGAAGCGGTTCTGGAAACGATCTGGTAATGGGCGGAACTGGTCGCGACCGTATATACGCAGGCAGTGGCAATGATGTGGTTCAGGCCGGTGCTGACAGCGATACCGTTTATGGTCAATCTGGAATGGATGAGTTGTACACTGATGAAGGCCATGACTGGGCGTTTGGTGGTTCAGATAACGACGTGATCACCGGTAGCTACTTCAATGATCGAATATATGGGCAAGGTGGTGATGACCAACTCTATGGGGTCGGAGGCGCGAATTTGATTAATGGAGGCAGTGGCACAGACATTTGCGACAATGGTGGCGCGGATGCTATTAGCATCAGAAACTGCCCTTAGGAATTTGAACTGGATACGGGCATAGAGGTAATGACAAACTACAGTCAGACAAAGACGAGCCAGCGGAAAAGTGAGGGATTGACTCGGCTTCGCCTCGGGGCTTCGCCCCAACGCCGCTAAGCGACGTTGCCCAAACGACTTTGTCGTTTGTCGAACCGCGGGGTTCTAATCCCTCACAGGCTGAGCTGCATTTATTTTCGTAGGCTGATTCGCCTATAAGATGTTAAACCGGGTTGGAATTGGCGGAGAGTGAGGGATTCGAACCCCCGGTCCTGTTACAGACAACGGTTTTCAAGACCGCCGCATTCGACCACTCTGCCAACTCTCCGCAGCCGCGTATTGTAACCAATATTCAGGCCATTGGGCGAACTTTGGCGGCTGGTTCACATCAAAACTGCTGTGCACCAATCCAAATTAGGACTATTTTCCGTATATATGGGTTAAATGGTTGATTAATTTACACATTTGGCCGCTAATTTGGTCAGAAATTAACCAACCATTACTTGAAAGTGACATATGAACACCCTACCTTTCAAACAAGGCTAGCGGTGTTAATATTGCACCAGTACAACTAAACAGACATTACCTAGGAGTAGAACATGTCGAACTCAACGCCGTTTCCAAGTAGTACCACGCGTACGCTAGAAACAAACAAGGTGTTACGTAACACCTATTCATTGCTGTCAATGACATTGCTGTTCAGTGCATTAATGGCCGGCGTGTCCATGTGGCTGAACGTTCCGCACACAGCTGCATTTGTTTGTTCATTAGTAGCAATTGGTCTTGTGTGGTTCGTGCTGCCACGCGTCGAAGAATCCGGAATGGGCATAGCAGTCGTATTCGCCTTCACCGGCTTGCTTGGTATTGGTCTTGGCCCAATGCTGCAATCCTACTTGTCGCTATCTAATGGCCCTACTATGGTTGCTACCGCAATGGGCGGCACAGGCGCAATCTTCCTGGCACTTAGCGGGTATGTACTAACAACCAAAAAAGACTTCAGCTTCATGGGTGGTTTTCTGATGGTTGGCCTTATCGTGGTATTTGGCGCGGCTATCCTGAACCTGTTCCTGGGCATTCCAGCACTGAGCCTTGCAGTATCTGCCGGTATCATTCTTGTTATGAGTGGTCTGATTCTGTTTGATACCAGCCGAATCATTAATGGTGGTGAAACCAACTATGTTCGTGCAACAGTCTCACTGTTCCTGAACATCTACAACATTTTCACCAGCCTGCTGCACATTTTAGGCATTATGGATGACTAAAAAGTCAGCCTGATTTGCCAGCGAACAGGCTCAGCCAATAGAGCTGACAACCCTTTCGCAAGCAAACCTGCCGACATAGAAGTTCTTCCGATTTACTATTTTTCCGGGCCGCGTAAAGCGGCCCGTATTCGTTAAGGAGTTCGTATGGACATGCCAATGTGGATGAAAATTTCCGCTGCCGTGGTCATGGGTTTCATGATTATAAGAATGATTCCCACAGCTCGTCATTGGCTGAAGAACGGCCCGCGTGGCACTTCAAAGGAATGGCTGACCACCTCAATGCTTCTGGCTGGTGTCGTGCTGTTTGTCGTTTTTCTGATTATGCTGGTTCGTAGCAGCTAGCCAGAACTAAGTGAGTAAAACCTCTATTTGACAGCAGACGAGCTAGTCTGCAACAAACGTTGCTGCGATCGGCGAATGATCAGACGATCGTACATCTTGTAACGCCTCTACCGAGCTTAAACTGACACCACGGTAAAACACGTGATCAAGATGCTGATTTAAGTGCATCATTTTCGACTGGCGCGTCATATTGGCTTCAATAAGGTTCGCCTCTTGCGCATGCTCTCGAAAAAGTGCTAACCGACTTTGGCTCCAGGTATTAAAATCTCCACCCATAATGACCGGACCATCGTGACCCGCCAGCACCTGACGCAATTGGTCCAGCTGATCCCGATACTTACTCACTCGAACAAAATTTATGGCATGCATGTTCACAACCATCAGGTTTTTATCTGAACCGGCTATAGAGTAATGCGTTTCCAGCAATAGCTTTTGGGTGTTAACGACAGGCTCGGTTGATCTGGAACGATGCACCAATTGTCTTTGTATCTTGGCGACACAACCGGTTTTCACTCCCGTTATAACGCCTGTTTGCGGGTTTTGATGACTTGAAGCCATCAGCCATTCATATCGATTACTCGTGTTGAAGTAATGATCGCTTGGCGCATTGATCACCGCTTCCTGCAATAAAACCAAATCCTTTTCTTCACATAGCCGGGTAAAGTCTTCCAGCCAGTTTGCGCGTTTCGCCTTGTAAATATTCCACACCAGTAAGCGAATGGTAGACCCGATTTCCTGTTGCTGCGATGACCCCATTAATCGAATGGCATCTTCACTTTCAACGGTTTTTGGAAAAATTCGGCTGTTCACGGTGATAGTCTTTACCGGTTCATTTTCAGATTTACATCAATTCATTATGTTGTCGGCTCGCCGCAGTTTAAAGATACGGGGTAAAAAGCCTGAAAAAATTGTTTCTCAGTCGCGCCAAAAGTGAGGATTGACTGCGTGTCAGTCTTACCGCTCGATCATGTTTTTCATTTATCACACGTTCGAGATCTTCAGAAAAACGCTGATCGAAGCATTCAACATTGATTTCAAAATTCAGTTCAATGCTTCTCGAATCCCAATTACTGGAGCCTATCAAGCTCCAACAACCATCGACAACAAACAACTTGCTATGATCGAATGGCGGCTGCGAACGAAAGATCTTGATGCCGGCATCCAATAAGTTCGATTCATTCGCCCTCATCGCCCAATCCACGAAAACAAGATTGTTCTTATCGGGAATAAGCACACGAACATCAACGCCTCGCAAAACGGCTAGCTGCAAAGCATGGATTACAGCAGCATCGGGTATAAAATAGGGAGTAACAATAGCAATGCGTTTTCGTGCAGCGTTTATTGCAGCAATTAAGCACAGTTCCAGCTTCTTATAGTTGTCGTCGGGCCCATCAAGTAAAACACGACACACAACCTGACCGGGTTCACCGCCCGCCCACACTGGCAACACCAAAGGTTCACCGGTGGCGTATTGCCAGTCGTCCTGGAAGACTTGATTAATCTGATCAATAGCCGGACCACAAACCCGAAAATGCACATCCTGGGTTTGATGTCGGCTCGAGCCGTCAAGCATATTTCCGGCACGAATATTCATACCTCCAACAAAGGCACAAGCACCATCAACACTAAGAATTTTGCGGTGATTTCTTAAGTTAATAAAACGCGTACCGGCGGCTGAGAACGTCGGCAAAAACCGCGCTGTAGGCACATTGTTGGCGCGCAATTTTCGGTCTGCTTTTGTAAAGCTGAACCCATAACCGACACCCAACCCGTCTATGAGAACCCTGACCGATACACCACGTAGGTGCGCGGCGCTTAGCGCTTCAACAAACTGCTTTCCAACCGAATCGTATTGGAAAATATAACTGGACATAACAATACTTGTTGATGCCGAGTTGATCGCTTCGAGCATTTGCGGAAACGCTTCAACCCCGTTCATCAACACGTCTATTTGATTGCCAGACAAATAAGGAGCATCGTGCAGTTGTAGCCCGGCTTGATATTGGCTTTGCTGTGGTTCAGGAAACTGGGTTAAATCAGGTTCGTGTTTCTGCGCGAACGGTGGACTTGGCTTGACTCTGTCCACCCTCTCCTGCTTTTCCGCTCTGGCACGACGTCTAATGCGGTTGACACCAAATAACCAATACAATGCGACACCAAAAAACGGGGACAACACAATGACCCCAATCCAGCTGACCGCCGCTCCGACATTCTGCTTATTCAGCAGCACATGCACGACGGCATACCCGGCGCTGAGCAGATAAAGCAAACCGGCCAGCGAGATGACAGTGCCGGTATCGATCGCGGTGATGGCCTCGGCATTCATGATGAAGAATTCTAGTGTGAACCCAAACACAATTATAACGTGATCATGTTCGCATAAATTCTGCCCGATCATCGTTGATTTCGGTTCAAGTTTCGTTCAAAAATGCCGATTCCTTCTCTATTAATGCAGTAGAAGGGCATAGACCATGGCACGCTCGTCCGATTCAATTTTTCCACTTTCCATCCTGCGCGATAAAACGTTTCAGGCCCGTGAGATTCGTCGCGTACTTATGCTGGCCACCATGTATCTGGTCATCACGACGGTGCTGATGGGTGTCATTTACCACCAGATGATTGGCAACTTGATTGAAGGCGTTGCACCACTATTCTTTGTTTCAGAGGACATGCAGCTGGTCAACGAAGCAGTGCCAAGTCTGGGTGCTGTTCTGGCAAAGTGGGTCATCACCATGATGCTGGTTAATCTGCTGGTGACTGTGGGTCTTGGCATTTATATCACTCGTAAACTTGGCCACCCGTTAATGGCTATCAAACGAACATTACGAGAAATTGGTGACGGTAAACTCGATGTTCGCTTACGCGCATCAGACAATCGCGAGTTTGCCGAAATTTCAAGTGAGCTGTCTGCCGCCATGCGTTCTGTGCGTGAGCAAATCGCAGCAGCGAAACAAGAAATCAATCATGCCGATGGGCAAATTCAACCACCAGCTTCTGATGAAGAAGGGCTTGATGACATGAATCAGGCTGTGCGCAACTGCAAAATGGCCCTCGACTATTTTCAGGTCGACGACGATGATAAATCTGAACATCAGGCAGCTTGAGTTTTAACGTATGGATATGGCAAAAAAAACGATACTGGCCAGTAGCATCGCACTGCTGATATCGCTTCAGGCTTGCTCTGGTGGTTCCTCGGGCCCCGCGGCCCCAACACCCGGAGTTGGTGGAAGCTATCTGCATGTGTCGGTGCCTGATTTCTATTTTGGAACGCGCGATGTTGGTACACAGGCCACTCAATCAATTGAAATCACGAACCGTGGTGGCGATATCTACCCGATCAAACACATCCAGGTCACCGGGGACCACTCCGATGAATTTACCACCGACTTCTACGATGAAATTGTTCTACAGCCTGCTGAGGCAATTAAACTTGATGTCAGCTTCAAACCGGTTACCGATGGGCGTAAGTACGCTGCACTGGATATAGACTTCGATACAATCAAACAAGTAACCGACGCCGAAAATCAGCACGAGCAAAACTACTACCGCGCCCGGGATCTTGAAAAGACCGGAGAGTATGAACAGTCACTTGAAGCATACGATCAATACATCCAGGGTAAACCGGTTACCAAGAACAAGCAAACCGCTGCCATTAAAGCACCAGTACTGAAAGAAGCTGCGCTGTATGGCGACGGTGAAGACTTTGATTTATACCTGAATGCAATGAATGCGCGACAATCCGGCGAGCTCGACCGCGCCGTTGCCGATCTTGACGCGTTTGAATTGCTGCACGGGGATAGCTATCTGGCAGATGATGCTGCCTATATGCGAGCCTATATTGATCTTATCGACAGAAAAGACTACGCAGCAGCCGAAAAAAGCATGAAGCAACTGCGGACCAAATACCCTGACTCAAACTACTACGACACAGCACTCTACAGCGAAGGGCTTGCACATCAGGAAATGGGTAACCGTCAGCTGGCACGCAACATTTTTGAAGATTTGAAGTATCGCCACACCGGTTTAGAAGCCTTCGGTGTTGAGCTGGCAAAAGATAATATTGTTTCGCGCATGTGGTTCGACCGTGCCGAACAAGCTCTTGCTGCTCTCGACGGGTAAAGATTACGCTTACTGCTCAATAAAATTCCGCGCGGTTACTCTCCGACCAGTAACAACACGTCCAACAATTTAACACCCGATAACAATCGCTGGTTTAATAACGCTAGCGATTTTTTACCGGTGCCTGGTTATCAGCGGCTGCGCTCAGGAATATCCACTCGTTTGCCGCGAGGTATTTCCGCATCCTTATCGTAGAACGGTAACGAAACTAATTCTGCTGATTGTTGTGAGCCATCACGACAGCCTACCTGAACAATGTCACCCGGACTCGAATTGTGTGTATCCATTAACGCATAGCCAATGCCGTGTCCAAGATAAGGTGAAACAGCGCCAGCAGTAACCACACCCTGCTTCTGATTTTCAATAAACACACCAGCAGAAATCAATGGCTCACCGTCTGTACATTTGATACCGAATAATCGACTCTTTTTAGACGCACTGGCTAATGCCGCCTTGCCAATAAAGTCTGCCTTGTGCTCATCCACGAATCGGCCAAGGTTAACATCGTAGGGCGTTGTACTGGCATTGAAGTCAGACCCTGCGTTGAGTATTCCAGCCTCGATGCGCCTTATATTCATGGCATCCAGACCAAATATTTCCATACCAAACGGCTCACCAGCAGACGACAGATGCTGCCACAACGCGTCAACATCATGATGGGGTTCGGTATAGAATTCCCAGCCCAGCTCATTGGTGTAACCTGTTCTGGTTATGACAACGGACTGCCCGCCCATCGATACGGTGGCCATAGCGAAGTAACCAAACGGATCGGGCAGGCCGGTGTCACTGGCCGCAGCAAGAATGTTTAGTGCTTCCGGCCCTTGCACTTGCGAAACAAACACATCCGGGTCAGTAATATTCACATCCAGTCGGGCGGCATGCGCTCTGGCCCAACTGTAGAAATCACCGTCTGCCTGTGCATACCAGAATTTATCTTGTGCAAGTCGCAATAGAATACCGTCAACCAGCAAACCACCATCTTCATAGCAAGCCACACCATAGCCGCATCGGCCAACTTTTACCCTGGTGATATCCTTGGTGAACAAGGTGTCGAGTAGCTTTTCGGCATCGGGACCCTCAAACTGCAACGGAAATTCACCGGTATTTAAAACCGCGGCTTTCTGTCGCAGCAACCAATACCCGTCTTCTGTGGAATGATCATCGAAGCAACAGGCCATGTGTCGCCGGTTGTAAACACAATAGTGTGGGCCCTTGGGTTGTTCAATGTGGTGATATGGGTGTCGGGTCAGCGAATAATCCCAGCCAGCACCAGGCCTGCTGGTAACTAAATCCCGTGTTTTACCATCACTTGAACGCATGCTTCACCAACTGATTAAAATAAAAATAATTTTCAATACTGGGACCACATGTAAATACACTACTGCAACGCTTACTCAATACCCAGCGCTTCTTTTCTTTTGTCGGCCCAGGTACGAAGTATTTGATCAATCGCTAAACCAATAAACGCAACGCAAAAGCCCAGCACCAGACCATTACCAACACCTTGTCTGTCCGATAGCGACCCCAGAATAAGTTGTCCAAGATCATCCGTGCCGATTAGTGCACCGATAACGACCATAGCAAGTGCGAACACCACCGTTTGATTGATACCCAGCGCCATATGTGGAAATGACAGTGGCAATTCAATGGATACCCATCGTTGAAAGCGATTTACACCCGACATGGAGCCAGCGTCGTGCAATGCCTCAGGCACACTTTGCAACCCAACTACCGTATAGCGGGCAGCCGGAATGGTCGCGTAGACAACAATCGCGATAAGAACTGACGTGTCGGTAACGCCAAATAGCATCATCACTGGAATAAGGTAGATAAACGATGGAAACGTTTGAAAGGTGTCGCACCAGGTTAGCAATATTTTTGATGAAGTCGGATGTTGCGCGCACAGGGTTCCCATCACAATACCGATAAAGCCAGAGATAATTACTGCCATGGTCATCAGGTATGAAGTGATCAATGCCCTGTCCCACCACTCTGTCAAGGCGATGAACAACAGGTAGCCACCAACAATTAAGGCGGAACGGATACCACCAACGATAAAACCCGTACCCATGGCCAGTGTAAATGTGGCAATAACCGGCATACCCAGAAAAGCATTCTTAACCGGAATAAGGACATCAACAATAAACCACTCATTAAAGCCTTTCAGGGTGTAGAAAAACGTATCCCAAAGCCAGTCAACACCTGCTTGCCAAAACGGACCGGTGGTTATTCCCTTGTTGTGTGGCACCAGGTACAGATAGTTGAACCCTTCTTTAAAAATAAAGGAACCAATCCAGGCCACCACGACACCAATACCAAATGCAATCAGGAACCAGATAAAGTGTTTGTGTCGTTCTTTAAAAGACTGATCGGCAAAGTAGTCGGTTTGTTTATTTGCCCACGCTAAAGACAGTCTATCGAGCACGATAGCGATTAGTACAATGCAAATACCAATCTCCAACGCCAGACCAATACGCAGCCGGTTCAACGCTATTAACAAATCATTTCCCAGCCCTTTCGCGCCAATAAGAGATGCAATAACTACCATAGCCAGACATTGCATGATGACCTGATTAACGCCTATTAGAATGTCGCGTCGCGCAGTAGGAATGAGCACTCTTCGAAGTAGCTGCCAATCGGTACAACCGCTCATCAATCCAGCTTCTTTAACTTCGGGAGGGACTTTCTTTAGTCCCAGAATGGTTAAACGCACCATCGGTGGTGTGGCAAAGATGATCGTTGCTATCGCACCCGCATGATCACCAATACCAAAAAACACCATGACCGGGATCAGATAAGAGAAATGCGGCATGATTTGCGCGACATTCAATATCGGGTTCAAAATGGTCTCGACGACCTTACTCTTGTAACCCAGCACGCCGAACACAAGCCCAATGAAAATGGCCGTGGGCGCGGCAATAAGCACAAACGAGAGTGTTTGCATTGACGGTTCCCACTGTCCGAAAACCGCGATGTATATAAAAGTAAAGCCAGCAAACAATGCCAGCCCAGTACCGCTGAGTGCATAGCCCAGAATCATCGCACCCGCGGCAACAACCGTCCAAGGCAACCCGGGCCAGCGAGCCCATTGATTCTCGGTTGCCCAGTCCCAACCAGTGAAGGTGACGATCGTCTTTACACCACCAAGAATAATTTCTCGAACAAACTCGATCATAAACAACACAAAGCCCGAGACGCCCCGGGTAATCTGTCGCATGACGGGTTGCTTCTCGTATTCTTCTATATCAGGGTCATACACATCGACTAACCACCAATCAAACATCAGGTAGTCAACCGAATCGTTTATCCAGACCGGGAAATTCGCGAACAACGGTGGCAGTCGCCACAACCAGCTGCCGTCAGTTGCCGGTACGAACATGCACATAAGGATAAAAACGATAACCAGCAGAATGAACTGCAGAAATTTTCTTTCCCGAAGCGCATCGATCATAGTGGGGTTCCCGCCTGTTGCGCCGAGCGCCCACCAAACAACACGTTCACTACTTTAGATGCGTGAACAGTACCCACCACTTCACCGGTCGAATCTACAACCGAAACCGGTTTGCCTGCAGTGAGAATAAGTTCGGCAACGGTTTCAATGACGGCATCCTTTGAAACCTGCAAATCGGTAGCTCCTGCGGTTGTATCCACCGGGTCCATCACTGACTCAATTTTAAGTACTTTTTCCCGGGGTACTTCCTCTGTGAATTTGCGAACGTATTCGGTTGCCGGATTCAGTACGATATTCGCTGGCGTATCCAGCTGCTCGATAATGCCATCTTTCATTATCGCGATACGATCAGCCAGTCGTAATGCTTCATCAAAGTCGTGCGTAACAAACAAAATCGTTTTACTTAAAACGCCCTGCAGACGCAAAAATTCATCTTGCATTTCTTTTCGAATCAGCGGGTCAAGTGCCGAGAATGGTTCATCGAGAAACCAGATATCCGGTTCAATTGCCAATGACCGGGCGATACCGACTCGCTGTTGTTGCCCACCGGACAGTTCGCGTGGAAAGTAGTTTTCCCGACCGGACAGGCTGACCAATTCCACCATTTCAGACGCGCGTTTAATACTGTCTTGTGTGCTTACCCCTTTAACCTGTAACGGAAAAGCAATGTTTTCGAGTACGGTTTTATGTGGCAACAACGCAAAGCTCTGGAAGACCATCCCCATTTTGTTACGACGCAACTGAATGAGTTTGCGATTGTTCAGTGAAGTGATGTCTTCACCATCAATATAGATATTGCCAGCAGTCGATTGCGTGAGTCTTGAGATGCAACGCAGCAAGGTCGATTTGCCCGAACCGGACAAACCCATGATAATCAGCAGCTCACCCTGGTGCACTTCGAACGATGCGTTGTTCACACCGACTATGCATCCGTTCTCTTGAAACTTTGCCGCATCGACAACGCCCCCGGACTCTTGCAACATGCGCTTGGCGTTATCACCAAAAATCTTGAACACATTTTCGCAGCGTATAACTGGTTCGGCGGAATTCGAAGCTACTGAGGACATAGGATACGTTTCAATTCTGTTCGACTTACTTTCTTGATCTTGGGGCCACCCAAACAACAAAACCCCCTGGAACGGGTTGTCCGCGCCAGGGGGCTATGATACAAACATTTTGCTAAACAAACTTCAGATTGATCATCTGTTTAGCTATACCCTTACTTTGTCCAGGGCATCCACACATCTTCGTTGTCCGCAAGCCACTTGGCAGCCGCATCTTTGTGATCCAATTTATCGACATCAACCAATGCTGCCATCTGACCAATTTGTGTGGTCGAGAAGTCTACTTTAGTGAACGCCGTGTAGGCCGCAGGGTGTGTTTTAGGGAATTTGTAGTTCGCGGCCTTCTTCAACCAGCCTTTTGGAGAACCACAGGTACCGTCACCACCATCTGCAATTCGGCAACCATCTTTGTATGGAGGGAATTCAATGAAGGTAAAACCGTCTGCATCAGTAAAGTTAGGTGTCCAGTTGAAAACAACCGTACCGCGCTTTTCTTTCTTGGCTGCTGCTAACTCAGTCCACAGTGCATCAGCACCACCAGCGAATTTTACAACCCACTTGTCGGCCAGACCCAAAGCTTCGAGTCTTTCAGGCATTAAGTCACCGTGCCAGCTTTGAGGCCCTTCCAGCCAACGACCCTTGCCACCTGAATCTGGTGTGGTGAAATTCTCATGGCAGTCTTTCAACGCTTCCCAGTTAGGTAAGCCAGGGCACAAACCTTCGTCGATAACCCAGGTTGGAACACCCATTTCTTCAAGTGTTGTCGCTGAGTGTGTACCCGCGTCGATAACACCGCCTTTGGCCATGGCGTTGTAAAAAGATTTACCAAAGGTTGACTGCCAAACTTCGTGGGAGATAGTGACGTCGCCGTTGCGGATAGACTCATACACAGCCTGAGTGTCAGCTGGCGTGTATTCCACGTTGGCACCCATTTTTTCAAAGATGCCGCCAATAACATAGGCCATAACCACCTGGCTGGACCAGTTATGGATTGGGATGACAATTGGTTGTGTGCTGTCAGCCGCTTTGGCAACGCCGGCAACAGACATTAGCGAGACACAACCAGCTACCACTAGCGGTCGTATCAATTTTGGTGTTCGTAACTTCATAATTTCCCCTTGTGCAGTATTGTTTCAACATGCCAGTGACTTTATCTGGCTCAACTCCGACTCAACGAACGGCTTCGTCAGCCGATCAGTTGCTCCTCCCCAGCGACAACTGTGCATCGCTTGAAAAGCACTTGTGAAACGTACCACTTTTGTCCCGGAGTGACAAATTAAAGCACCAATTAAAGATAAATATGTTGTTTTGGATTATTTTCGGTTCATTCTCTATTGTTCAATTGATGAATAAAAGTACAGGTAAAGCATAAGTCGTGTTTGTCTTACCGATCGCCATCGAGTACCGACACACCCAATTGGCTCAGCACCGGTACAAGCTCACCATAAGCCATGGCCTTTGGACTGGAAGCATTGCCATCGATCGCTCTTTTTTGCACGCCTTGAACAATCGCAGCAAAACGAAAGAAACCAAAAACCAAATAAAACGGCCACTGAGCAATGCTGCCAATGTCGCGACGTTCACAGTACTGGCTGACATAATCGCGCTCAGTGGGAATGCCTAACGCCGAACGATCATGCTCACCAAGACCCGGCACCACCGCATCGGTTGCCAGCCGCCATTGCATGCACTGATAAGCCAGATCTGCAAACGGGTGGCCCAACGTGGAAAGCTCCCAATCTAAAAGCGCTTTTGCTTTTGTCGTGTTCGATGAGAACAGAATATTGTCTATGCGAAAGTCGCCATGGATGAGACTGACCTGCCCGTCATCCTTCGGCACATGCTTTGGCAACCAATCGATGAGTGTGTCCATGGCCGGAATGTCTCGCGTTTGCGTTGCGCGATATTGCGAAATCCAACGACCTATTTGACGCTCATAGTAGTTACCTGGTTTACCAAAGTCAGACAAACCCACTGCATCAATATCAATATCGTGCAATGCCGCAAGCACGGCATTCATTTCATCATAAAGCTCTGAGCGTTCCTGATTGCCTAACTCCGGCACCAAAGGGTGCCAGAACACTCTGCCAGGCACATACCGCATAACGAAGAACTTTCGACCGATGACATTCAGATCAATGCACAAATGCAACACCTCCGCTACTGGAACATCGCTGTGTTGTAGTGCCTGCATGACACGAAACTCACGATCAACCGCATGGGCCGATTTCAGCAAAGTACCTTCGGGTTGCATTCGGATGACAAAACGGCCGTTACTGGTGTTTATTGCATAGGTCGGATTAGATTGGCCATCGGGGAATTTTTCCATGCTGCGCATACGACCAAAACCCGGTACCTGATGTTCAAGATAACGTTTCAGGGTTGCGCTTAATGTAGCGTCAGGTTCCACAGCTTTGCAGCATTACGTGTTGGGATACACAAATTATAGGGCTGTTTACACTATCACAGCAATAAACGTCCTATGATTATATTCAGGCGATACTTTTGGCGGCAGAATGAAAATTTCCAATGTAACTGTTTATGTTTTAAAAACAGAACTGGACGAGCCTTTCGCGTTTTCTCAAGGCTGGGTGCATCAACGTGCTGCAACGCTTGTGCAGGTAGAGACAGACAATGGACTCATCGGCTGGGGCGAAGCATTCACTCAAGGACTTGAGCCACCTGAAATAGCGGCAGCCGCCATTACCCATGCATTCAAACCTCTGGTGCTGGGTTCAAACCCACTCGACCATGCTTTGCTTTGGCACAAAATGTATGCGAACTCCAGAGACTACGGACGCAAAGGCTCGGTTATATCTGCTATTAGTGCTATCGACATTGCTTTGTGGGATATCGCCGGCCAGTTCTACTCCCAACCCATATATCAATTACTTGGAGGTGCACAGCGAACCAGTGTTCAACCCTATGCAACCGGCTTTTATCGCTTGAACGGGAAAAATGAAGCTGAACGACTCGCCCGTGAAGCTTGCGCACATCGCGATGCCGGGTTCAAAGCAATGAAAGTTAAACTCGGGTTCGGGTTGAACGATGATATTGAGGTTATGCATGCAATAAGCGATGCATTGAGTGACGAATCCATTGAAATCATGATCGACACGAATCATGCCTACGGGCGCATTGAAGCGCTCAAACTGGGTAAGGCACTCGAGGCATTTAATATACGCTGGTACGAAGAGCCAGTCGTACCAGAAGACATTGAGGGCTATAAAGAACTACGCGGCAAATTAAATATTGCGATTGCCGGTGGTGAAAACGAACACACTGCCTACGGCTTCAACCAATTATTCAAACATTCGGCACTGGATATCGCACAACCGGACATTGGATCATGTGGCGGCATTACGGCCATGCGCGACATCGGTGCGCTTGCGCAGGCCAACGGTGTTCAGGTTAATCCTCATGTTTGGGGTGCAGCAGTAGCGCAAGCGGCATCACTGCAGGTACTTGCCTCATTACCGGTGACACACCATTCACTGTTTCCAACCGAACCTATTCTGGAATATGACCGCTCCTCCCATCCATTTCGACAACAGTTAATCACGACACCATGGCAAATGAAGGACGGACGTGTCGAGATTCCGACTGGCAATGGTCTCGGAATTCAAGTCAACATGGACGTAGTCGAGGCATACGCAACTCAGTAGTCTACGTACAAACGCGACCAGCCAACGACGCTATTTTGGCTCAATCGCACTCGATCGCGTCGGCTGGCAGTCATTACCTCTGAAATTGCGTCTATCCAACACATTTTGCTGCATTTTAATGCCTTGTATTCCGTAAACTCACGGTTCCTCAGAACCCGCAGTTTTAGTTCTTTTTTGCGTGAGGTATTAACCTCTTTCGGCATGATAATAGCGTGTTACTAATTGTTACGAACCGCTGTGAACCCAAGTCAGCGACATCAAGACAACAACAAGAAAACCAAACTAAAGGTCATCGAGCATGGGCAACGCATCTGCAAAACTGGCGCACAATCAAACCACGGAAAGTCAGATATCACCTGAATCTCCTACACCCATTTCTGCTCCTTCTTTTTCCAGCGGAGAGCTTGGGCAATTGCAGGAGATCCTGTACGGCGCTCAGCAACGCTCCACTCTCGAGATGATCGCCACCCTGCAATCACAAATAAACGAACAGATGACGACTTTGGGCAACATGCTCAACAGTCGCATAAACCAGTTAACTGATTCGGTCGAGCAGACGAATACGCAGCATGAACAGAAACTGGCAGCACTTGAAAAATCGCTAAAAGACGAATCACAATCACTTTCAAACGTGTTCAAAAACAAAACTTCAGAACTTGAAAAGCAAATTGTTTTGCTAGGTAAGAGCAGCGGTGAACAAAGTGCAAAAACACACGAAGAAATTCAATCGATTCAAACGAAGTTACAAACCCAGCTAACCGATACCCAAACTGCACTAACGAAAAAAATAGATGGGTCTGTCGATCAGCTGCAGAGCAACAAGCTGGACAAAGTCAATCTGGCAAGAATGTTAAGCGAAGTATCCGAGCGCTTATCTTCAGCTGACGAAACAGCGTCCAGGTAGTCAACAGCCGCATGTCCAGCAACAACTTAAGCTCTAGCGCTTCTGCCGTCACCGGGCAATCCAGTGCGGGCGATGATTCTGCGCTTGAAGTTGAGAAACTGCGTTCAATTCTGTTCCAGCCTGAACGTGATGAAATCAATCAGCTACAAGAGCAGCTTGAATCTTTACAGTTTCGTCTGGACGATGCGAAAACAAGAGCCGCGGAAACCAGTGAAGTACTGACCGCAGCAACTCAATTGACTCATTCTCAGAACGAAAAGTACAGCTCAGTGCTAAAACCCATTGTCGTTGAGCAATTTCAAACTTCATCCAGAGAAAATCCTGAAATCATGGCTGAAGCACTGTTTCCAATTCTGGGACCGGCGATCAGAAAAATGATTGCCAACATGCTCTCTTTGGATAAAAACAAGAAAAAGCGAACGTACAAATTTGAACAGTTGTTTCTGATTGAGAAAGAGTCGGGATTGCCGATCTGCCACGCGAAGTCTGAAGCGGTAGAGACACAAGACGCCGATATGGTTAGCGGCATGTTAAGCGCAATTCAGTCGTTTGTTCAGGATGCTTTTTCAACAGAGGAATTCGATAGTCTGAACACGCTGCAACTCGGCGAGCTGTCCGTTTGGGTTGAATGGGGACCATCTGCTGTTGTTGCCGCCGTTATACGCGGTGTAGCACCCGAACATTGCAGAACCGCTTTGCAACAACTACTCGAAGACATACATCGTGATTATGCAGACCAACTGAATGCTTACGAGGGAGATGCATTACCTTTCAAGGTCATTGAGTCTGATTTTCTGTTGTTTATGGACAACCATGACAGCCGTTTGCGAAACAGGGTTAGAAATTTACCTAAGAAGACTCGTAACGCGATTTTCGTTTCAGCATTAGCCGGTATCGCATTGATCATCTGGCTGGCTTACAACCAATACGACAAAGCACGATGGAACAACTTTGTCGACATGCTTGATGCAGAACCGGGAATTGTTGTAACCAATGCAGAGCGCTCCGGCGGGCAGTACATCGTAAAAGGTTTACGAGACCCAATGGCTGCCCTACCCGCGGTATTGCTCGGAAAAACAAACCTGAACGCGGACAATGTCATCTTCGAACTGGAATCTTATACGGCACTGCATGCCGAATTTACGGTTCGACGTTTAACATCAGTATTGATTCCACCCGCTGGAGTATCGCTTGAGTTGGTGGGTTCAGAATTAGTAATTACAGGCGCAAAATCGAAAAGCTGGAAGGACGATGCCACACGACTCGCAAGGCAATTCACTGAAGTATCGTACGTCACGTTTCTTCCATAGCTTAGTTGA
>CALJNA010000071.1 GCA_937981955.1 uncultured Granulosicoccaceae bacterium | reverse complement strand
ATGGGTGAAGCACTGCTACATCATGGGAGGGGCTGCAAATATAGAGGGCAATGTGACGCCGGCTGCGGAGTACAATATGTGGGTCGACCCGGAAGCGGCTTATAAGGTTGTGCATTCAGGCATGCCGATAACCCTGTTGGGATGGGAGCTTAGTCGCGGAAGTTCAACATTAAGCGACGATGAAATAGCAGACATAAAATCAATCGGCACACAGGCCGCTCATGTGGCTATGGATTGCAATGCCCATGCGCTAAAAGCGGTAAGAGAGATTCAGGGTGAAGCCGGGCTGGCCCTGGCAGACCCATGCGCAATGGCGGTTGCGCTGGATCCGTCGATTGCCACCAGCATCAGTGATCACTATGTGGATATTAGCCTCGATGCTGATTTAACACGCGGTATGACCGTAGTTGATAAACTGCATGTGACCGGAAAGCCAGCTAATGCATCAGTTTGCTATTCCATCGATGCTGCTCAGTGGAAAGCTCTGCTAAAGCAGACTTTGTCCTAACGGGCTAAAACTGAATCTGTACCCTAGCTTAAGCTACAGGCCGTCTGTAGTTAGAGAAAAACTAACACCAATGCCGATTAGTAAAAACTACCACACCCACACATGGCGCTGTAAACACGCCTCCCAGGATGTATCCGCCTATTGCCAGGCTGCAGTTGATAGCGGTTTGACTGTACTCGGTATTTCAGATCACACAGCACTGCCGGATAATCGCTGGTCTCACATAAGAATGGATATCGATGAACTACCGATGTACTGCGATGCAGTAGATCAGGCAGCAGCGGATTTCCCTCAATTAATCGTGCTGAAATCGGCTGAATGTGAATATGCCGATGAGTACGACAGCTTTTTCAGGGAGACGCTGCTGGGTGAACTGGAATTCGATTACCTGGTAGGCGCTGCGCATTTCTTTCCAATGCAAGGTGAGTGGATTGGTTCATATGGTGGGGCTGATTCACTGAAGAGTTTACAGGCGTATTCCAGTTACTTTATCAAGTCTATGGAATCTGGCCTGTTCGCCTTTATGGCGCACCCAGATTTATTCGGTAATTCGTATTTAAGCTGGGATGAAAACACCATTGCTGCATCTCATGACATGTTCACTGCTGCCGCAGAACTGAATGTGCCACTGGAAATTAATGGTTATGGTTTGCGTAAACCGAAGATTGATACACCCGAAGGCAGGCGCTGCATGTACCCCTGGTTGCCGTTTTGGGAAATGGCGGCAGAGTACCAAATCACGTACATCGTGAATTCAGATGCTCATCATCCAAAAGACGTGAGTGCAAACCTTGAAGAAGCGGCTGGTATTGGTCAGAGGCTGGGGTTGACGATGGCAGACTTGAGTCACCTTGAATCTAATCGCGCTAAATAGTTAAAGATGAAATTGGTACATCGTTAATCGTAGCGCAATTAACATTAAAGTGGTTATAGGCATTTATTTTCGGCTGTTTGGTGGGGACAGGCAGTTTATACTTCTTGAACGTAAGTTTCTGTTCAAGGTCTAGGATTTTTTCTCTATCTTAGTGCTCATTCTATTGATACGCTAGGAACACTTGCGGGTCAAACGCTCAGTGATCGAGACAATAGAATATTGGACAAATTACGCGAGAACAGGAATCAAAGTTCAACGAGTAAACTGTGGCATCCGGCGAACCTCCCACACTATGGGCGTAATCATTCGTTTTGTCAGGATTGGTTGAATATTGCGCGCGGTGACGTGGATACATTGATTCAGCGTGTACTCCAGATGACAGGTGAGAGCTTGTAGAGTGGATTGGCAAAAGCAATATGCCGAATACGAATCAGGTCTGTTGCGAGAGCTTGGATTCTGTCTGGTTTGGATTAGTTCTGATTTAATCAAACAACTAGACGAGTGGTACAGGATTCCAATCCCCTGTATCGATACGTTTCGTGCTGTGCTTAAAAAGGAATGGGAACAAAATGGGGAGTTTTGTCAACTGCACAGTACCAGCCAGGTACAATCTTTCTTACAGAAATTGGAATCTGCAAATCAAAATCCGGAACAATTATGGAATTGGTTTTTGGAAACACAGTTAACTTCGGGCAGCTTAGGAAGCAATATGACTGCCTGGACCGAAGCACTTACCCGATGCTCGGCAGGTAAGCAGTTGCAGAAAATTTCCTCAAAAGTAGATTCTTTGATGTCTGAATATGTTTGGAGCCCTTATTCTGCATTTCACGAAGCCACGGACGAACTAAGTCTGAGGTGGATGGAGTCGCCTGCACATCGCTCAGCTTGGGATGAGTATTTGTATGAGATTTACTACAAAGAACTGGCAGAAGCTCCCCCTGCTATAGCAGATGAAGAGGTACGCCTTAGACTGTTTCGTCAATTTTGGCGCAAAGTTGAATTGGAAATGTCTAGTGACGAAATCTCAAAGTTTGAGCAAGCACTTGCGGGTTGGAGTGAGGTCAACGTATCGAGCGACTTAAAAATTGATCTGAATATCGATATCAGCACGTCTATTGGTGTGTAACAAATAAAGCGCGAGAATTTGTTGAACCAACAATAGCTTTTTCAGAGAAAAACTACTGGAAGAGTTGGAATTCGATTACCTGGTAGGGGCGGCACATTTCTTTCCAATGGAAGGTAGGTTGATTGGTTCGTATTGTGGTGCAGATTCGCTGAAGCGTTTGCAGGCGTTTGCCAGTGACTTTATAAAGTCGATGGAGTCAGGGCTGTTCGTGTTTACGGCGCACCCGGATTTATTTGAGAATTCGTATTTAAACTGGGCGAGTATTAGTCAGAGCCTGGAGCTAACGATGGCAGAGTTAAGTTACCATGAATCGAACCACACTAAATAGTTAGAGAGGAAACGAGCTCATGGTAAACCGTGTTAATGAGACGGCAGCGCGTGCCCATATGGAGAGCGTAATCGATGACCACGAGCAGGCTTTCGAAACGTTCTTCCTTGCAAAGTTTATGAACCTTTCGTTCGAGTATTTGCCGCTTGATGCGCCGAGCGCCGATAAAGAGGTTTGTCGGGTTAGTTTTCCTGTGTTGGATATACTAAAGAACCCGCAAGGGTCACTGCACGGAGGTGTCATGGCAACCGCTATGGATATCTCTATGGGGCATCTCGTTAACAAAGTGGCTGGCCCTGGGGCCACAATTGAAATGAAGGTGCAGTTCATGCGCCCGGTTATCGATGGCATAGTGGTTTGTGAAGGCAGCTTTACACGTAGAGGTCGCTCGATGGCATTTATGGAAAGCCGTTTATCCGATGAAAGTGGCAAGCTATCGGCTCTTGCAACGGCGACTTGGAAAATGCCTCAGGCAGTGAAATAGCTGAATTGAGTCACTTTGAATCGAACCACACTGAATAATTAAAAAGGAAACTCCCTTATGGCGTTCAAAATGTCTGAAAATTCGTTGTTTGCCATTTTATTGCGCTCGGCATGGTGGTATGGCATTGCGATTGGCCTGGCATTAATAGCGATTAGTCTGGTTTTATTCCGCGGTCAATTTTTACTTCTAGGCTTATTTGCTGCAGTACCATTTTTCGTTATTGCAGGTATAGCAGGCTACCGACAATCGAAACAGCCAAGTCAAAAGCGAATGCTGGAGGTCTACGAGCAAACACGCAAAATGAAGGCATCTCAAATCGCAGACAAAATTGCTGCTAACTACGTAGACGCACGTTTTGATTCAGAGCCGTTTAAAGGGAACGCGGCAGATCTACTATTAACACGTGGTAACCGAACCCTGTTGTTATGCGCTAAGCGTTTCAAAGCAGGAAATACCGGTGTTGACCCTTTAAAGCAACTTGTGGCTGCGGGTGAAGGGGTTGAAGCAACCGAATATGCGTACGTGGCTTTGGGCGAAGTTTCATCCGCTGCAATAGACTATGCCAACCAAAATGACATAGAGCTTATACAGATCGCCAGATTGTCAGCGTATTTTGATGGTCAGGTTGAAATTGGTTAGGGAGGCCTTTATTAGATCGCTGTCATGTAGAAACTGAGACATTGCACATGTTGCTTTGGCGGTAATTTTACCCATCAGATGTTTAAGTGAAATTTGTGTGTATATTCACTTTTCACGATAAACGGACGAAGCCAATGAAGACCACAGCATGTACCTTATTAAGCTTAATGGCACTAACGCTTTCGGCGTGTAGTGACAATGATAATATCAATCTATCCGAGCCATTAAACGACGCAAGCGCTGAATTTAACGCCAATAATTATCAGGCGGAGCTTGGCGGGGCACTTAATACGCTGCGTGGTGAATACTTCAGTGCGTTTATTGAAGTCCCGCGTTTGGTGAATAACCTGTTTGCTCAACCTTTGCCAAATGCAACGGGTTATTTTGGACCTGAGCCGTTTCCAACTGGAACAGAAACAATCGCTTGTGACAGTGGCTTTGCCACGCAAGACATCACTTCATTCGACGCAGCGTTTCTGACCATTGATGCCAACTTTACTTTCGAAAATTGTGTCATACAAGGCGTATCTTACAATGGGCAAACAGCTGTTAGGCTTGATGGCGATTCGCCGTCTCGTTTAGGTGGTCAGATCGGTCAGGTTGCTATGCAATTCAACGATATGGAAATCAAAACGGGCGAATCACTGGATACCATACGAACACTGAGTGGTAGCTTCAGTAATCGTTCTGGCTGGGGTGCGGCTTACCAAACCTATAAACACACCTATCTGACCGATCTCTACACAGAAACCAGTGCCAGTGTGAACATTTCAATAATGAATGCTAATTACACGCAGCAATGGGAATCTGACTATTATCCCGACGAAAGTCGTTATTACCGGTTAAGTGAATCCGGTGCGTTAACGCTAACCGGTACAGATAATCAAACGCAGCTTGATTACAGCGTGAATATTGACCCAGTCTTGATTTATAGCAGCCAACTTAACAGTAGCGGCCAACCTGTTTACGATGACAACATTGCATCTGGAACAATCACTTTTAACCGCAGTAGTGGTGGCGGTGTGATTGTTAATCAGGCAGATTCTGACACCTCTATGGCGCAGTATGAAGTTATTAATGTGCTTGAGCCATTTACGGAAGTGGATGAATGGTTATTTCCGATTGTTTGCAACGACAACAGCCCTATGAACGAACGAAATCTGTGCGCAGAGAGAACTTGAGTTGTTAGCTTTTTTATAAGGGCCATCCCGTTCGGGGTGGCCTCTTTTACCTAAACTCCCCTCAGCCGAACAGGATAAACCACTAAAAACAACATTAAGAGAGTGAGTTACTTTGTTTCCAAGGGCTTGTTGTAGCGGTGTTTAGTGACTTTTTTCAGGATTCAGGGATAGTGCCGGCAATCACACACCTTATTAAGGGGAGTGCACTCATTGCGGTATTTAGAGCTCACAATCTGTCAAATTTGCTGGTAATCTGATACTCGGGCGTTCACAGTGTTTTTTTTGTCGAGTGTGTGCGTTAGACACTGTAATCGGGTTGCAAACTATCCAATCTGCTGTAAGTTTCGCATTTGCCAAAGCAGTTGTATTGCTACCAAACATCATGGCTCGAAAAAACAAGGAATTTTGATATGACAATGCTTACTGGTCCGCACGGATCAAATCGCTTCAAAACGGCTTTCTCAGTTATCGTGCTGAGTGCCATGCTCGCTGCGTGCAGTAGTAGTGGCTCCTCCAACCCTGGTAACGTGAATATTGCTGAAGGTACCACAGCAGGCGGCAACAACCTGACAGGCGGCGATACCATAACTGGCGGTACAAGCTCGATAGACACATTGATTAATATAGATCGAGCAGATGGCTGGGTCTGCTTACTGGCAGGAGCCAGATATGGTGCTTATTCCTTTTTCTCTAATTCAACGGGAAAGTTTGAATCGTTAACAAGGCAAAGTGACGGGACTTTTGCGATTGATACACGCGTACCGTTCTCATATTCATTTACCAGTGACAATTCGGTTCAAGCTTTATATGAATTCTCCGATGGGAGTTCGCTTGAGGAAAATGTGACTGGTATTAGCTTCGCTGATGAAAATACAATGGCCGCACTTAGCGATCTCGAAGGAACTATGGACTGCACACGTAATGTCTTTCTCGTTGATTCGGAAGCGCCGCGAGGTGTTGCTGAAGATATAAACGTGCAGGAATTCAGCTACAGCCCGTAGACTTATGCTTGCAGCCTGATTAGTGTGAGCTATGGCTGTATGTATCTAGATTGAAAAAGGCTATCTTGCGAGATAGCCTTTTTTATGTTCAGCCTCGCGTCCACTAAAACCTGACTGTTCTGAATATGTGATAAGTCGCTCAATCTTGCTTGTAGCTGCTCACAGAACTCATTAACAAGCGCTACACCGGTACTTTTCCCTTACCCCTGAAAACCGGGTATTTCATACTGCCTCCAGTACATTAATCACAGTGCATCCATAAGGAATGCAAATAAAAGGCAGTAAAGCAATGATGCGAACAAAAACTAATTATATGGTGCCGGCACTAGTCATTCTTTTGGCTGGATGTTCTGGAACTTCGCCAGATGATGAACAGAACACCGTGGTTTCTGTTGTTCCTAACCAGCTGAACGCTACATCTGATGTGGTGAATGCAACGGATGAGTCAACACAGACTCAGCAAAACCCTATTGAAGACGGGGAGGGCTATGAAGATTTCATGCTCCCGCGTTTCCAAATAAATGAAGACAACTATCGAGCATTATTGAATCAGGCGTTTGAAGTGTACTTTGGTACAGCATATGATCAGCGTTTACCAACGAATCATATGCAAAGACTGGTTTCAGGTGCCGCCATTGATCATCGTGAAGAAGTTGATGGATTTGCCACAACTCATTTCACTACTTTTGCTTGTTCGAACGGCGGTACGGTAGAGCAACGCTTGGTGGCGGGGATTTCTCCTGTGATTAGTTATGGCTTTGAAGCGGATAATTGTCAGTATAGAGGCGACCTTGTATCAGGCCAGTTCGATCTTGGTGGTTTCAGGGACACGAGTCACTATGATATTGCTTTGCAGAATTTTAAGGTCGATTTTGGTGTAAGCGATGGCCTTTCCGCCCATGGAATGTATCGCCGCTTCACGACTTTTACAGGTGGGTATGGCGGTAACCCCTCAGACTGGAGCGAGCACTGGAGAACGAAATCACTGGACTATACAATTAGTTATCTCGGCTCTGATCTTGCGATTGAAAATGCAAGCACACTGGGTTGGTATGGTTATGTAAGACGTGAAAAGTCATCTAATGGTGACTTCTGGTTATACCGGGCACATATGGAAGGTGAATTCACAATGCAAGGCACATTTAGTTCAGGTGCCACTATAGATGTCATGGTTGTAGAGCCATTTACGCAGGAATACCGAGTTAACGTAAGTGCAGATTATCGACACGGTGCACCTTACAGTACACCACCCACACCTCACTTTTCGAGTGGTAACTTGTTGCTTATCGCTGACGATGGCACAACAGCGCAGTTACGGCCATCCAGTCATGTCGCAAACCATGTGGATGTGACTCTCACGAACTATTTGGGAAGTGATAATCAACAGACATTCACACTGCCTTGGAGTGTTTTTTCCTCAGCGATGAGGCTGCGTGATAAAACATTGGAATTTCCAATGCGATAACTGCAAAGCTATCGCCACTCCCAGGAAAATCACCAATATAGAAATCGTTTCCGGAGGCGTGCTGTATAGTGCAGCACGGTAAGTTCGGTATGATTAAAATTCTCTTCGTATCGCTGCCTGTTGTGTAATTCAGGCTTATCTTTCGGTGCTAACCGAATCTTAACTTTTCCAAAACTGCTATAAAACCTGCGTCCTTTACATTCATGTTTCGCTGGAACTGGAAAATGCCACAGATTGCAAGTTCCAGCGAAATCTTTCAATTCCATAAGGACACATATTTATGAAAAAAATCGTGCAAATCACAGGGCTGTTGTTCGCAATTGCGTTATCTGCTTCAAACGTACTTGCGGTCGACGAGCACTATGTTGACGAAGTTGCTGTTGTTGGTGGTTATGATGTCGTTGCCTATCATACAGCGGGTGAACCCACCAAGGGTTCAGCGGAATTTTCTGCTACTTATCAGGGTGCGATCTGGCATTTCGCGTCTAAAGAAAATCAGGAGATGTTTAAAAAAGACCCGGCTATGTTTGCTCCTGCCTACGGTGGATGGTGTGCAGCTGGTGCCAGTAAAGGCAAGAAAGTACCGGTGCCGGGTGATCTTTGGGCCATAGTGGATGGGCAACTTTATCTGAACAGCAGCCCTAAGGCACACGATAAGCTTTTTCTAGCCAAAACCGAAGAGGTGATCAGAAAAGGCGAAGCAAACTGGAAGCTAATATTTGCTACTCCGAGCAAGGACTTGTAAAGAAAGACAGGACGGGTCAACCTCATTTATATGTGACGTGACCGGTGCAGCTGGTGTTTTTCTCCAATGAAATCTGAGGCTTCAGGCTGGCTAATAACGCTAACTTGGAGCCTTGGTTCATATCGTTTAAGCTCTTATACACTTACTCATGGTTGACTTCATTGGAATCTAAAGACAGCTTTTTGCCAGCATCTATTCTTGTCGTTGAAGACGATGAGAATATTTTGAACCTGTTAAGTGCTTACCTGAACAATGCTGGGTACTCGGTCATTACAGCGTCTAATGGATCGGATGGGCTGGCTCAGGTATTAGGTCGCGAGTTTGATATGTGTGTCCTGGATGTGATGTTGCCTTATAAGTCCGGTGTTGAAATCGCGGCAGCAATGCAAGATGCTGGTTGCGATACACCTATTTTGTTTCTAACGGCGCTAGGCAATGAGTCTGATATTCTTCGTGGTTTTGGTGTAGGTGCTGATGACTACATCGTAAAGCCGTTCTCACCGCGTGTACTGCTCGCTCGAATAAGTGCAATACTAAAGCGAGTCCCGTCCAAGCCAACAGGTGTTGTTGCAACTGTTAATGAAGGGCCGATCAAAATCGACGACAATCAACCCTTATGCCAAGTCAACGGAAAACATATCGAGTTAACGCCACACGAGTACCGAATTTTAAGGCAACTACTAAAACGCCCGGAGCAGGTGTTCGCTCGAAGCGCTTTAATCGCCGCAATTTATGGGAATGATGATGCCGTTAGTCCGAAAGCCATTGATGTGCATGTACATCATTTGCGATCGAAGCTGGGTGGGACTGTTGGCGACATGATAAAAACCGTGCGCGGATTTGGCTACAAATATTCACCTGTTAAAAGTACATCATCATGAATAGGCTGTCAGCATTTCGCAACTGGCCCTGGCTCACACTGCAAATCGTTGCCGCTAATGTTGTAGTGATCAGTGCACTCGCCATGGCTTGGTACTTCACCTTCATGCGCCAAAGCAGTGTTTACTCTGAGCGACTCATGTCGACTTTCAATATAGAACCTGGAAGGTTGCATGCCATGTATGTTGATGATGTCGAGCGGCAACTTTGGATAAGTGTCGTACTCGGTTTAATCATCGCAACGCTGGTGTCAATCGGCCTTGCACTACTCATTGTCCGACCGCTGCGATCTCTCGCGAAAACTACAGAACAGCTGAGGCTGGGCGATTATCGAGCACGCTCGCACATTGTAAAGGGCGAAGTAGGTCGTTTGGCTAAGAACTTTAATACCCTTGCTGCAACCCTCGAGCAAGAGGAATCCCGGCGTTCTCAATTTATGGTCGATCTGGGTCATGAACTCAGAACACCCATAATGAGTCTGCAGGGTTACACTGAAGGGCTCGAAGATAAGGTGTTTAAGCCTGATAAGGATTATTTCAAACTGATAGCAGGGGAGCTGAAGCAGTTAACCATGCTCACGCACACCATTGAGAATTTGCAGCTCAATAGTGAAACGATCGAATACTGTTCTGATGAGCAGGCGCTGACTATCCAAGAGCATTTGGATGGAGCCAAACATCGATGGCAAGCGCGTTTCGAAAATAGAAGACTGAATCTGGAACTTGATATTCCATCGAATTTTGCAAATGGTTATTTCGATGTGTCTACACAATCATTGAAGCAAATATTTGACAATTTGCTTTCCAATATGATCAGGTACGCGGCAGCCGACGAACCCTGTCGTATTGAGGTATTGCCATGTAAAGAGCAAAACCTGTTAACTTTGGTGTTCAGTAACCAAACCACGGATATCTCTGAAAATACCATACCATTCCTATTCGATCGGTTTTACCGTGCATCGCAAAGTCGGACGCGGGTGCTCAACGAGCACCCAACTGGCCTGGGTTTATCTGTGGTTAAACAGTTGTGTATTGCGAATAAGGGTAATGTACGCGCTTCCTTGAATGGAAGTCGGTTGGCGATAACACTATATTTACCTTTGTCATTGCAACGAACCACCAACGGGTAGGCCACTTGGAACCTCAGCAGGTCGCTCCCGGTCAAACGAATCATCGTTAAGCGCGTTTAGAAACGCCTCGATAGCATTAATATCGTTATTGTTCAAATTTGGAATATCACGAAAGTCCGGGTCGAGCTGGTTATTGGCAACATTCGGGTTATTCGAATTATTGTTGTCATAAAAATCGATAGCGTCATCCAGGTCAGCTTCCTGTCCACCATGAAAATAGGGTGCAGTGAATGCAAGTTGCCGCAGTGATGGTGTGCGGAATCCGAAATTACCGTTACCAAAGTCAGGTTCATTTAGTCCGTTTGCCTCTGCAACGCCCAGTACATGTGTATCGAAGTCTGAAAACATCGGGCCACTGTGACAGTCGCCGCACTCGTGCTGGGCGAAAGTGGTCATACCATTAATCTGGGCATTGGTCATCGCAGTGGTATCGCCGCGAAGGTATCGATCGAACGGGGAATTATTAGCGACCAGCGAGCTTTGAAAGTCTGCCAATGCACGGCCAATTTGATCGTGCGTGATCTCATCGGTACCGTAGGCTTGATTAAACAGAACCTGATATTCAGATAGACTGTTCAAACGAGCGACTACTTCTGCATCAATTTCATCTTCGCTAAAATTCTCTCCTCGCATTTCTTCGCGTGAACGTATAGGCTCTGCCGCTTGTGCGGCAAGGCTTTGGGTTCGAGCATCCCAGAACATGGTTGCTGTTTCCGGGTTGAAAACACCGAACTCGTTTATGCCGTTCCATACGGTATTAAGTACGCTCTGCGCGTTCCTGGGCACTTCTCCCAGCTGTCCGGCAACCCGATCAGGTCCGGTACCCACACCGCCAACACCTGCAGACCGCGCGCGCCCGTCTGTATACCCAAATTCAGGAAGATGGCAGGTTGCACAAGCAACGTCCCGATCTCCTGAGAGTATCGGATCCCAGAACAGTAGACGGCCTAGCTCAATCGACTCTGTTTCGAGCGCTATTGTTTGTGTCGGCAGTGAGGAGAAAACCATGTCATTAATTTGAATGGTTCTGACATCGCCCACTTCAACAACATTGAGCTGTGTTATCTCATTGGGTTCGGTAACATTCTGGTCCTGGTCCTGGTTCTGGTTCTGGACCTGCACCTGGATCTGATTCTTCTGGTCCTGCACTTGGTCCTGGTTTTGGTTCTGAACCTGCACCTGGTTCTGATTCTTCTGGTCCTGTACCTGGTACTGGTTCTGGTTCTGGACCTGCACCTGCCTCTGATTCTTCTGGTCCTGTACCTGGTACTGGTTCTGTGTCTGGTCCAATAGATGTTTCGGACGATGCATCACCTGGTAAAAGAAACGTTATGTCAAACAGTGCTTTCGCGGAGACCGTTGCCGCTATGAAAGCTAGGTTCAAAGCTAACGAAG
>CALJNA010000070.1 GCA_937981955.1 uncultured Granulosicoccaceae bacterium | reverse complement strand
GTATCTGAACCAGTTGTAGTATCTGAACCAGTTGTAGTATCTGAACCAGTTGTAGTATCTGAACCAGTTGTAGTATCTGAACCAGTTGTAGTATCTGAACCAGTTGCAGTACCTGAACCAGTTGTAGTATCTGAACCAGTTGTAGTACCTGAACCAGTTGAAGTTACCCCAATAAATTTGGCACCGGAAATCTTATCAATAAGTCTCGGTTGTGACCTTACCAGTGAACAAATACTGATGTCGCGAGGAGAAGATGTAACGTTTTTTCTTATTGTTGACGACGAATTACCCAATGCACTAAATTACAGCGCCTCATCCAGCAATCCTGATGTCGGCGATGTAACTGTGGGAGATGATGGCATCTTTCTCGTTACCGGATTGGCTCCGGGAACCATGAACATTCCGATTGAGGTTACAGATGAACATGGGCTGACGGACAATACTGTCGTTACCTTAGTCGTCGAATAATCGCTTCACTACCAGAAATTGTTATCCCCAGCATACCGGAGCAGTTTTTAAAAGTTAGCAATTCGCTTGCTGTATAACACTTTTGTCAAGCTGATTAATATCAGTTAAACCCATCTGAGCCAGAGCAATGCTGGTTTCCTGCGAAATAACATGAGTTAATTGATGTAGTCCTTTTTCACCACCGGCCGCCATTGCGAACAAGAGCGGTCGGCCCAGCATGACAAAGCTGGCACCCATTGCATAGGCTTTGCAAATATCTTCTCCAGTACGCAAGCCACTATCGTAAATCAAAGGATAATTCGCCCCGACTGCATCACGAATACGCTCAAGTGCAAAAATAGCCTGCGGAACACTTTCCAACTGCCGGCCACCGTGACTCGATACCTGTATGGCATCGACTCCATGCTCAACTAAAGATACTGCATCCAGTTCGCTCAAAACGCCCTTGACCACTAGTTTTCCTTTCCATCGTGCTCGAACGCGATCCAGGAACGCCCAGTCGACACCCGCCCTTGATCGGGTACGATCAAATGAACTATCAGGATTATCAAAATTTGCCAACGCGGGTGCACCGGCCATAACAGCACTGATGGACCAAAAAGGGTGCATGGCAAAATCAAAGAACTGACGAGGACCAATATTGAACGGCATCTTAAAGCCATGCCGCAGTTCTCTGGGCCGCCTGCCAACTTCAGGCACATCGACCGTAAAAATCAGCACTTCATAGCCTGCTGATTCAGCACGATCAAGCAAACGATCAGTTACTGATTCATCACCGCCAAAGTACAGCTGAAACCAGGCATGACCGTTGGCTTCTTTGGCGATCTCTTCAAGTGAGGTTGAAGCGGCGGTTGATGCGCCTATTGGAATATGATGTTCAGCAGCCAGCCGAGCAAGCATTTTGTCGGCGCCGGGACAGGACAGATTGCACATGCCCATAGGTGAGATACCAAATGGCAAATCACAATTCAGACCCAGAATTGAAGTGGCAATACTGCGGCTTTCAACATCACACAAAATGCGTGTCTGTAGACGCATTCGTGAGATGGCCTGCTTGTTCAGCTCGTCACCAAGCCCTTCACCAGCTGCACCATCGATATAGTCGAAAACCATCCAGGGCAGACGTTTCCTGGCTATTCTACGAGCGTCTTCGCTGGTGTGAATCCCCGACCAGTTTTGCATTAGCACCAACGTGTCACTGATTCAATGATACGTCCGCTTTCTCTCTCAAGCTGGCTATCAAGGCTGCCAGTTCAGATTGTCCAAGAGCAGGATTAACAGTCACCGTCGCGTCAGCGGCGCCCTCTTCTTCTGTCGGTTCCGGGTCGGTTACAGCTTTTAAAGCATAAGCTACTCGATCGCCATTTTGCATGGCAACAGATTTAACCAGTGTTTTGCCTTCAGCAGGCTTGGCCAGCGCAAATATCTCACTAACAGCCGATGGGTCAATAACAGTGGATGTTCGCGTTAACACTTCATTAGCTGTCGCAGTAGCATTTGGGTCATCCTCAGCAACTTTAGCTACTGGTGTACCTTTGAGCATTTTGGCAACGGCTGCTTTGGCAGACTCTTCCAGTTTCGCTTCACCACCTTCGCGTTTTAGCTCAGCACTGATATCGTCTTTAACATCTTCCAGAGTTTTGGGTCGCTCGTCTTCATACTCAAGTATGCGAAGCGCCAGAATATGCCCAGGACCAACCTCAAGCACTTCAGAATTATTCTGATTCACGAGGACATCGTCACTAAACACCGTAGCAAGGACCTGAGGATTAGAGAACACTTCAGCGTTTTGCGTATCGACATCAACCCAGTCTGTTTGCTTAATTTCAGTATTAGATTGATCAGCTGCAACTTCAAGCGTTTCGGGATCACTTGAGACGGACTCTTCCATTGCTGTTCGCAGTTCAAGGAAATCAACGTCGGCGGCATCATTTTTCAATTGGGTGACGATAAGATCTTTTGCTTCCTCGAATGGTGTGACCACAGCCGGAACTAGTTTATCCAGTTGTATCAAGTGCAGACCAAATCGGGTTCTTACAATGCTACTCAGATCGCCTTCGGCGGTCAGTCCAGTTGCGGCGCTGACAAATTGTGGCTCCATGTAGTTAGCATCGATTTGTCCGACACTACCACCCGATTGCGCACTACCAATGTCGTCCGAAAACTCTTTGGCAAGATCAGCAAAGGCTTCACCTGCTGCAATACGAGCCTTGATGGCACTGAGCTCCTTGGTTTTCGCATCAACCGCATCGTTGTCATCGACATCGACTTCCATCAATATGTGCGAGGCTTCTCTGACTTCGGGATTGGTCGTGTAATTTGCCTGAAATTCGTCGTAGTAATTTTGAGCTTCTTCATCGGAAACATCGATATCAGCTGCCAGGTCCGACTTCTTCAATTCAATGTACTCAAGCTTTGCACGTTGCGGAAACTTGTAGCTATCAGCGTTCTCGTCAAAATGCGCACTAATTTCCTCATCCGATACTTCAACATTTTCCACGGCGGAATCGATTGAGTACCGCACATAATCGATTGTTCGAGTTTGCCCACTGAGCTTTTCTATGCGCTCAACTTCATTAGGAAGTTGGAAACTCGTTGCAGATATACCAGCTCTGAATTGCGTAATGGCCGCATTGGCTCGCAGTGATTCTTCATAGGCTGCAACGTTCGACAAACTCCCGCGAACATGGTTTTGGTAAACCTCTGGGTCAAACACACCGTCTACCTGAAAACGTTGGTCGTTGCGAATTGCGCGCCCAAGCGTTAAATCACCAACCGCAAATTTCTGCTCTTCTACTGTGTTGCGAACCACGATATCTGTGACAAGTCCGTCGAGAGCTTGTTGTCGGATGGCTTCATCAGGCATCAGGTTCTCAGGAATATTGCCACCGAACATCTGGCTGTATTGACGCTTCAACTGATTGTAAGCATTGTCCAGCTGCGGTTGATTAATCGCAACTCCGTCCACTTCGGCTACATCTTCGTAGCCACCACCGCCAAGATAGGAACCAATACCTACCAACACAAACGGAATACTTATAATGGTGATCAGAGTGTACTTAAGCGGTTTTGAGCCGCGAATGGTTTCTCGAATGTCCAGTAACATGATGGCGACCTGCGCTAACTGTGTAAGTGGTTAAAATCCAATACTAGTGCGAATAAAAGCGATTGCTAATAAAAGCCCTTGTTGTAACAACGTTTCTGACCAGCATCAGGGCTTGTCTGAATAAGACCTGATCGGTTCAAAAAAACGCTACCAGTAGAAATTGCGACTGATAAACAACACCACGAATTAATAACACCACAAAAAAAGGGTGCCTAAGCACCCGTCTTTTCTGAGGTTTGATTGACACTACCTCATAAAACTATTGGCGGAGCGGACGGGACTCGAACCCGCGACCCCCGGCGTGACAGGCCGGTATTCTAACCAACTGAACTACCGCTCCAAATTAGTTCCTACTACTTTTATCGCTTCCTGAACACGTGTGTTCAGGAGACGAACCTACTACTTATGCTTTGGTGGGTGCTGAGGGGATCGAACCCCCGACCCTCGCCTTGTAAGGGCGATGCTCTACCAGCTGAGCTAAGCACCCGAAGCCGGACTAGTTTACATTTTCTTTTAACGCTTTGCCAGCTTTAAAGCTCGGAACATTCGAAGCTGCTATTGCCAATGGCTCACCAGTTCTCGGGTTGCGACCCGTGCGTGCTTCTCTACGTCTAACAAGAAAAGTGCCGAATCCGACGAGTGTTACCTGCTCGCCTGCTTTTAAAGCGTCAGCCACTGCATCGAGCACAGCATCGACTGCTGTTGCTGCTTCAGTTTTAGACATGTCAGCCTTGGCTGCCACCGAGTCAACAAATTCAGCTTTGTTCATTTAATGCTATCCCCGTATATTTATTTGGACGACCTGTTGGCCGACTGGTTGGTCATATTGTAAAAAAGACAAAATTGCAAAAACACAAAATTGTAAAACGGACTAGGTAATACCGACGCGAACTGCGCGTCAGAGATTTTTAGTAATAATACGCCATAAAAGCCTAAAAACCCACTGTCTTAGCGGGTTACAGCCTGTGAAATTTCCGCTTTGCACAGCAAAACAGTCCGACCAACCCCTTACTTCTAGTTCGCCAGAACAAAACAATCAAGCCGATTCAGGATTTTTATTGCTCAAATCTAATGAGAAATGCTGATGAGCACCGCCAATGAGAACCGACGGTGCCATCGGTCAGTGATGCCGGATTCCGCTTCCACCCTCTTTGCCGGCATCTTTGCCAGTTGATTTGACGTCGTCACCCAACACCTCCGGCTTATTAGGCGGTGCTGTCTCCAGAGCCAGATCGAGCACTTCGTCAATCCACTGGACTGGATGGATATCCAGACCTTCTTTTATTTCATCAGAAATCTCGGTGAGATCCTTTTTATTTTCCATTGGAATGATGACCGTCGAGATACCACCTCTCTGAGCGGCAAGGAGTTTTTCCTTCAGGCCACCAATCGGCAGCACTTCGCCCCTCAATGTAATCTCCCCCGTCATCGCCACTTCGGCCCGCACCGGAACCTGAGTTAGCGATGATACAAGCGCCGTGCACATGCCAACACCTGCACTGGGTCCATCTTTTGGTGTAGCGCCTTCTGGGACATGCACATGCAAATCGTTTTTCTCGTGGAAATCGTCCGGCAATCCGAGTGTTTCCGCACGACTGCGCACAACCATCATCGCTGCTTGTATGGATTCCTGCATGACATCGCCAAGTTGCCCGGTGTAGGACAGCTTGCCTTTACCCGGGACAATGGCTGACTCGATGGTCAGCAATTCACCACCAACCTGGGTCCAGGCAAGACCGGTAACCTGACCAATCTGATTGGTTTCATCGGCTCTGCCAAATCGGAATTTTTCGACACCAAGATAATCAGCCACATTTTCGGCGTTGATTTCAACTTTGGTCGGTGTTTCGTCGTCCATCACTTCGCGCACTACCTTGCGACAGACCTTGGAAATTTCACGCTCCAGATTACGCACACCAGCTTCGCGGGTGTAGGAACGAATCATGGACATGATGGCATCGTCGTTGATATCCAGTTCGCCCTCGACCAAGCCGTTGTCTTTCATTTTACGTGGCACCAGATAGCGATCTGCGATGTTGAACTTTTCAAGCTCGGTATAACCGGGGATGCGAATAACTTCCATTCGATCAAGCAAGGGTTCCGGTATGTTCATTGTGTTTGCGGTAGCGACGAACATAACGTCGGACAAATCAAACTCCACTTCCAGATAATGATCGGTGAAAGTGTGGTTCTGCTCCGGATCCAGCACCTCCAGCAGCGCGGATGACGGATCACCGCGAAAGTCGGTGGACATTTTGTCGATTTCATCGAGCAGTATCAGCGGATTCCGCTTGCCGACTTTCGCCAGATTCTGAACAATTTTTCCGGGCATCGAACCGATGTAGGTTCGACGATGACCACGAATTTCAGCCTCATCCCTGACGCCTCCCAATGCCATGCGACTAAACTTTCGTCCTGTGGCACGAGCAATCGATTTACCCAAAGACGTCTTACCCACACCCGGCGGTCCAACCAGACACAGGATAGGACCCTTGGCTTTTTTAACTCGCCGCTGCACGGCAAGATATTCAAGAATGCGTTCTTTTACTTTTTCAAGACCATAGTGATCATCTTCAAGAATACGTTCGGCGTCCGCTATGGTTTTGGACAACTTCGACTTCTTTTTCCAGGGCAGACCAACAAGCGTATCAATATAGTTTCGCACCACCGTCGCTTCTGCCGACATGGGCGACATCATCTTCAATTTGTTCAGCTCGGCCGTCGCTTTTTTATGTGCCTCTTTTGACAAGCCTTTCTTTTCGATTTTTGCTGCCAGATCTTCCAACTCATTCGGAACATCATCCATTTCACCGAGTTCTTTCTGAAT
>CALJNA010000069.1 GCA_937981955.1 uncultured Granulosicoccaceae bacterium | reverse complement strand
GTGCATCAACGTATTGTTCAACCGTATCGTTGGCAGCTTGCTTTAATCCCTGAAGTGCTTTCGATCGGCCGTGTTCTTCTGCTATACGCTTTCCAACAATGGTTGGGTGGACCGGATCAGCAGGATCAATGTCTTGAATGTTCGTGGCAAACCAGTCTATGAAGGCGTGGAGTTCTTCATATTCACGTTCTTTTTCGGGCGACATGCGACGGGGCATCGGGAAGGCCTCTAATAGAATTGTCAGACTGAGCTAACATCGCAAATGATATTGCTCGCGGTGAGGAATTGTCAATTGGCACAAGTGAACAGTTTTCAACTGGTATGGACGCACGCTGATACACAACGCGTATCAGTTAATACACAGTGGTGAGTTGACGTGCAGTAGGGCTGGTTTGTTTTTTTGACAAAAAAATGATGTGATACATTGACTGGTAATACATCACTCCGGTAACCGAATAGGTATCGTTCAACGATTCCGATTCCCGCAAAGTTTTTGAATCCCGGTGTATCGCGTTGCATTTGGATGAAATCATAAGACACAAAAAAGCCTTAGTGTGGAAGTGTAATCCTTTACGTGTTCTGCCGGGGGGAGTGTTTCCAATCGGCTAAGGCCGATTGAAAATCGCTTCGCGACCTGCATCGTAAACGATGCAGTCCTGCGCAACGCTGTCGCGTCGCTTGTCAAACCCCGGGGTTCGCCTCCCCCCAAACAAAAAAGGCCTCGCGTTATGCGAGGCCTCTTGAGTTTGGTGGAGGAGGGGGGAGTCGAACCCCCGTCCGAAAGTACTCCGCCGTCGGTACTACATGCTTAGTTTCGTCATTAGCTTTAGCCACTTAATGCAGGACGAGCACCATAAGAAGCAGCGAGCACATTATTTATTTAGCCATCCGGTGTAAGTGCGACCCTTCAAGCGATCCTGCGTCTGTTGCCCCCGCCCGAAACCCACAGGCAGATCTGGACGGGGCAGTCTACAAAACTAAACTTCTATATCCCGAAGGACAAAAGTCTAATTATGCAGCCATCGCGTAGTTGTCATCGTTGGCAACTATAAGTTTTCAGCTGGATTTACGAGGTAATCTGAGCCTCGGCATGCACCTAAGGGTTCGCCACTCCCGTCGAAACCATGTCTCCCCCGGAAAAGCTAACCTACCAACACAGTATGCGGCCAGAACAGCCAAAATTCAATGCATCAGCCTCATAAGTGTGCGGCCGGTGGGCGAGGCGGCAATAAAGCCTCGTTTCTGCCGTGCATTTGCGGTGCAATCAATCGCCATCAATTTGACTTTAATGGCGTGTTGCTGTCCAGAGCTCCAAGATCACAGAGAGCACGATCGAGCGCAGTTCGTATTGATCGTCTTTTGCGCAAGTTGCACATTGGATAAGTCGCCAGATTCCGAATCGATAATACGTAGCGAATGTGTGCACGCGAATCATTCAACAGCGGCAACCTGAATAATCGAACGTGACAGATTAGATAAATGCATCCAATCGCAATCAATGTCATCGAGTTATTCGTTCCTTTTACTTGTCGTTATTGCCTGGCTAACACAAGAGATAGGAAATTGGATGCAACATCAGAGACATCAACTACTATCAAATGCAAGTGGTGCGTGGATAACGCATCTGTTTTTTCATTACATCGAGGTCAGGAATTTGTCAGTCGATTGTCATAAATTGTGGCAGGTACGCGCAATACGTGTAAGCGACAATTGACTGTATATACTTGTGCCTCGTTCTAACTCAACGGATTTAAAAATAACTATGAAACGCATGACATTCACAAAGCAAATTTTCGCTTCGGTGGTTTTCAGTGCTCTCGCCGTTTCCAGTGTCCACGCGCAAGACGACTCTATCATTCAAGGTTGGAGCGGCACCGCAACTTTTGGTGCAACAAGTTTAAGTGGTAACACAGAGGCCAGCAATGTTAACGCCGGTATTCGACTAGGGAAAACTGTCGGTAAATGGGAGCACCTTGTTTTCGGTGCACTATTTAAAGGCGATGCAACCAGTGAAGTAGACGCAGTAGACGAAAACGGTCTGCCTTTAACTGTCACCGTTAATGGTGAAGAAGTTCAGGTAAAAGATCAGGTGAAAACCGGTAACTCCAACCGAATTGCGCTGGGTTATCAGCCGCGTTTCTACTGGCGTCCACGTACGTATTTCTTCGGCATCATCGATTACGAACAGGATAAGCCTGCAAACATCAAGTTGGCATCTCGTCAGGTTATCGGTATTGGTCATAAGTTCTTCTCCAATGCGTCGGGCTTCCTGTCTGCTGAAGCAGGCTTTGGTAACAAGAACACCGAAGTTGTTCTTGGTGACGATGCCAACGGTGGCATTGCCTACCTTGGCGGTAACTACCTGAACCGCATCAATGAAAACGTGACTTTCAACGCTGATCTGCGTGCAGATTTGGGTGGGGATAACACATATTACGAGCTTGGTCTTGGTCTGGCGTTCAAATTGTCAGAGCGTATGGCACTTAAAGTGTCTCACCAAACCCGTGGTAACACTGACATAACTGACCCAACTAAGCTCGATCCATCAAAGAACGACAACGCTACAACCATTAACTTGGTGGTCGATATTTGATCAGTTAAAGCATTCCAATCCTTGCTGTGGATTGTGAGGAAAAGCCGGAGCGTTAGCCCCGGCTTTTTTTTCGCCTGTTTTTTGACCTCCAGAGCGACCTGCTGACGAACATATCCAGTATTATTACCACCCTAAGAAGAAGTCGTTCGCAATCCATTTAACGAGACCCTGGATGCTTTGCCTAATTGGCGCGTCAGCGCAATCAGAATTTCGTCTTCAGCGGCTTTTGGAAAAAGTACAAGCGCATCTGCCGACGGTTTCGGGAATTCAATGCCGCTTTATCTACTTCATAGACACCAAGTCGGCACTATCTGCACTTGAACTCGAGCAGTTGCATTCTCTTCTCGATGTAGACGCTGACAGAAACACTTCCTACGATTCATCCGTATGGGTTCTTCCGCGACGCGGGACCATTTCACCCTGGTCATCCAAAGCAACTGACATTGTGCACAACTGCGGGTTGTCATCGGTAATTCGTGTAGAGCGGGCGGTTGAATATGGATTGGAAGGCACAGGCTCAAACTCGCTTGACGATCCTGCCATACTGGCGCTGCTGCACGATCGAATGACAGAATCGATCAGCCTCACAGCACCCGATGCCGCCGAGCTTTTTGTTAACCAGCAACCTGAAGCCTTAACCAGAATCGATCTGCTCGAAGGTGGCCGTGGCGCATTGGTCGACGCGAATTCAGCACTTGGTCTTGCATTGTCGACAGACGAAATCGACTACCTGCTGGATAACTTTCTCAAGCTGAATCGCAATCCGTCAGATGCCGAACTGATGATGTTCGCACAGGCAAATTCGGAGCACTGCCGGCATAAAATATTCAATGCCAGCTGGACGATCGATAACGCCGAACAGTCTCATTCTTTGTTTGGCATGATACGAAACACCCATGCCGTGTCTTCTGACGGCGTGCTCTCGGCTTATCATGACAACGCGGCCGTTATCGAAGGTTATCAGGCGCAGCGATGGTTGCCCGACAGTGATAATCAATACACCACGTTTTCAGAGCCTGCCCACATACAAATTAAAGTGGAAACGCACAATCATCCCACCGCCATTTCCCCGTTTCCAGGTGCTGCAACCGGTTCTGGTGGAGAAATACGAGATGAAGGTGCAACCGGTAATGGTTCAAAACCCAAAGCCGGCGTTTGCGGATTCAGTGTATCGAATCTTGAAATACCCGAGTGGCCTCAGCCCTGGGAAGTGTCTGTTGGCAAGCCCGATCGAATCGCCAGCGCTCTGGACATCATGCTTGAAGGACCCATTGGAGCGGCAGCTTTTAATAATGAATTCGGCCGTCCCAATCTGGCTGGCTATTTTAGAACGTATTGTCAGTCGGTAGCGTTTGGCGACACCGAAGAGGTTAGGGGTTATCACAAACCCATCATGCTCGCAGGTGGGCTTGGCAACATACGCGCACAAAACATTGATAAGAAACCCGTGCCATCGGGTACTGCGATTGTTGTTATTGGTGGTCCTGCCATGTTAATCGGGCTGGGAGGCGGAGCCGCTTCTTCGGTTGCCAGTGGTGCCAGTGAAGCAGACCTGGATTTTGCCTCGGTACAACGTGGTAACCCTGAAATGCAGAGGCGGGCACAAGAAGTCATTGATCGCTGCATTGCGCTGTCAGAGAACAGCCCGATTCTATCCATGCACGATGTGGGTGCAGGTGGGCTGTCTAATGCGCTTCCCGAGTTAGTCAACGATGCTGGACGTGGTGGTCATTTTGACTTACGGGCCATTCCGAATGATGAACCCGGCATGTCACCAAAAGCAATTTGGAGCAACGAAGCACAGGAACGCTACGTGTTGGCTATTGATCAGGCCAGACTCGAGCAGTTCAAAGCCATATGCGAACGTGAACGATGCCTATATGCAGTCGTTGGTACCGCAACTGAAGATCCAAGGCTATTGGTGGAAGATGGGTATTTCAACGACGCACCCGTAGATATGCCAATGGATGTGCTGTTAGGTAAACCGCCAAAGCTTGACATTAATACACAGCGACGTGCATTTGCTGGCGATACATTTAATACAGCTGATATTTCAATTGAAGACGCGGCCGATCGATTATTGCAACTGCCGTGTATTGCCTCTAAAAATTTCCTGATAACCATTGGTGATCGCTCTGTTACCGGTCAGGTGGTGCGCGATCAAATGGTCGGGCCCTGGCAAATACCGGTGGCCGATGTGGCTGTTACCGTGTCAGATTATCGCGGTTACGCCGGTGAAGCCATGGCCATGGGGGAAAGAACACCGGTGGCGCTCGTGAATCCGGCAGCTTCGGCTCGCATGGCCATGGGCGAAGCACTGACCAATATAGCGGCGGCAAACATTGGTGATATTGGCAATGTAAAACTCTCGGCGAATTGGATGGCTGCGGCGGGTCATCCTGGTGAATACGCTGGCTTGTACGATGCGGTTGAAGCGGTTGGACTTGAACTTGCGCCCCGTCTTGGCATTGCCATTCCGGTAGGCAAAGATTCTTTGTCAATGAAAACCGTTTGGAGTGAAGGTAATGAAGAACGCAGTGTGACATCACCCATGTCTTTGGTGGTGACAAGCTTTGCACCGGTAAAAGACGTTCGCTTAACGCTAACACCACAATTGCGTACCGATGCCGGTGATACGGAGCTGTTTCTGGTTGATCTTGGTACGGGTAAAAACCGTTTGGGCGGCTCATGCTTAACGCAGGTGTTTAATCAAACCGGTAGTGATGCACCCGACGTTGATTCTCCACAACAGCTACACGGTTTGTTCTCGGCCATACAAGCCTTGCAGCAAAGTGATCAATTGCTTGCATACCACGATCGTTCGGATGGTGGGTTGTTCGTCGCGCTGGCCGAAATGGCGTTTGCCGGTAATATCGGTGTACGTGCGCAAATTCAGAGTCTGCCCCAAGACGATATTGCCAGTTTGTTCAATGAAGAGCTCGGTGCGTTAATTCAGGTGCGTGCATCGGCTTATGCGGCGGTGCTGGCTGCATTTGAAATGGCGGGTCTAGGTGACTGTGTGCATCCCATAGGCGGACTGTGCGAAACACCCGACCTGGAAATCTGGCGCGGCAGTGAACTGCTTTACTCACAACCGGTTACCGAGCTTCGTGTGAAATGGTGGCAAACGAGTTACCAGATGCAAAAGCGTCGCGATAATCCTGAGTGCGCCGAACAAGAGCTTGAGTTAATCGCTGAACTGGACGATCCGGGTATTACACCCGAGCTTAGCTTCGACCCGGCTATGTCATTGTTAGCGCCCGCATTAGCATTGGGTCGGCCGCAGGTGGCGATACTGCGCGAACAAGGTGTCAACAGTCATATAGAAATGGCTGCAGCTTTTGACACGGCAGGCTTCGATTGCATTGATGTCCACATGTCAGATTTACACAGTGGGCGTGTGTCTTTGCAAGCGTTCAAGGGATTAATAGCCTGCGGTGGTTTCTCTTACGGCGATGTGCTTGGGGCCGGTGGCGGCTGGGCTAAATCCATTTTGTTTACGCCCGCTTTACTCGATCAGTTCCAGCAGTTTTTCCAGCGTGATGACACTTTCACACTGGGGGTCTGTAATGGTTGCCAGATGTTGTCCTATTTAAAAAATCTGATTCCGGGTGCGCAGCATTGGCCCGATTTTCTTCGCAACGCCAGTGAGCAGTATGAAGCCCGTGTTGCCACAGTAGAGGTATTTGAATCGCCGTCGTTGTTCTTCGTTGATATGGTTGGTTCGCGTTTGCCTATCGCCGTTGCGCATGGTGAAGGACGCGCTGTATTTTCATCACAAGAGCATATGGACAGCGCGCACATTGCGCTTGCCTACGTGGATAATCATGGCAAGTTAACTGAGCGTTACCCGTTAAATCCCAACGGTTCACCGCACGGCATCACGGGTTTGTGTTCACAAGATGGCCGGGCAACGATTATGATGCCGCACCCCGAGCGGGTGTTTCGCACAGTCACGAACTCTTGGCATCCACCGGAGTGGGGCGAGAACGGGCCGTGGTTAAGAATGTTTGAGAATGCGCGAGTATGGGTTGGCTAGTGCTCGCGCACGCTGGTTGCATAGCTTACGCTGGCCGGATAGCTGGCCGGATAGCTGGCCCGATATAAGTGCAGTGCGGCCCGGGTTGTTGCGACTCAGGCTATTTGTAAATGCTCGACAATTGCCGTAATTTCCAGCTGTAACTCACTGGCTGTCTGGCTTGCTTGTCTAAGCCATTCAATGGTCTCGACAACAGCATCAGCAGATGCGCCATGACCATTTATGTGTTGTTCTATGGTGGCTTGTGTTTCGCCCACGCTAAGTTCAGTCAGCACATCTTCCTGTGATCGACCGGAAAATTGTGCCAGCACTTTTGCCGGTGTGTTGCTATTACCCTCACTAACCTCACCATAGACTTCGGCCCATGCAGCGAGTTTCATTCTTGTGTGACCGGCCTGTTCCAACACATCGTTGACGGGTTTTGACTGCCAGTCCGACCCGCAAATCCACAACAACTTGCGCAGAGATTCAGCGGCGTTTTGCAATACTTCAAGTTCGTTGATATAGGTTGTACGGAATTCATTCCAGTTACCCAGTGCGCAAGCCGCCAGCGATTCCGATTCGAGCACTTCGCTGATTTCCTGTGCGTAATCAACTGCACTGCCAAGCATGTCCCAGTCAGTACGAAGGCCGCGGTATCCGGGACCGAGCGCCAGACGGTATTCAACATTATTCACAAACAGTTCACGGAATCGCAATACTTTGGCAAGCTTGCCCAGCATGTTTCTGTGTTCCGGAGTCAGGTTGGTTGGTTTTTCAATGCTAAATTCCATGAACTGACGTCGAGCATTGAAGTAATCAGCGTCAATAATGTCAGGGCCTTCATCCAGGCTGCCGCCGAGTTCACCAATCAGACTTAACAGCTGTTTTTTCGCAGGTACTTTGTCCAGTACAAAGGTGTTTTGTAGCGTGCTTAATTCGTCTTCAATCAGACTGGCCTGATGTTTTGCGCGTTGCAGTAAACCTGGTGTTGCAGAAAAACAGAGGTCTGCATGTTTGAACTGTTCCATGTTTAAAGGCGCTTTATCAATCAGCTCAATCACCCCTGCCAGTCGAATCAGATGCCGCGCATTGATATTTGGTGCTTTCAATACATCGCTGACAATCGATGATTCCATTGCCCTGGCCACATTCTCAACCCACTTGGCAATGTTGTCGGGAAGTTTTGGCAAATGCTGAAATTCAACTCCGGGTAATCCGGCTGAGGCCAGTTTCTTTGAGTATTCATGCAAATTCGAAACAGCACCGGCCGCTTCGTTAGCCGCATTGGGCAACAACTGCGTGTTTGCGGTCGGCTGACGGTAATCACGGAGCAGGTTCAGTACGCTGTGTAGCTGCTGAAGATTCTTGTTGCCGGTTATCGCCATGGCAAGCGAGGTGTCGAAGTGTTCAGGCAAAGCGGGCAGGTGCGCTGCAGTGTTGCTTGCATTGGGTTTATCGGCAGGTGGTGCCGCGTTACCCAACGCCACATCGAATTGCAATTCAACATGATCACAATCGCCTATTGCTTGCGCCAGTTGCGCAAAGTAATCTTGCAACGGTTGAGATGCGGAGTAACTGGGTAGTTCGAATTCAGCGTTGTTGCTACACCAGGTTTTCAGAATGGCATTCGTGTCTGGGATGTGGCTGTCAATTCGAACTTCATATTCGATTTTTTCTTCATCGCCTGAAGGTTGGCTGACGGCGGTGTTTGCACTTAAGGTCGGCTCAGCTCCGTCTGCATCGGTTATCTTTCGAACCAGTGTGGCAGGATAAAACAGTAGTGGTGCGCGCCGAATTAATTTTTCGCTGTTAGGCTCCTTCCAGCACAGGAAACCCGCAGCAAGGTAAAGTCGTCTTATACCAATGCGTTTAACGAGTGCGTTCTCAACCTGAACCCGTTTACAACTATCGAGTAACTCGTCCTGTGCATGCTGGGTTAGTAAATTTGCTCTTGTGCGAGGGTGTTTACGTTGACGGCGTTGTTGTAGCGAGGTGGTGGCGTCTGCTTTCAGGCTGTCGCTGCTTTGTTCGACCGGCGGTGGTTCATTGCCAGAATTCGCAACCAGATCCAAACAACCGCCTTCGGAACCTAACACATCGGCCAAAGCCAGAGGCGAGTGTGGAAAAAGAACTATATCTCCATCCCTGACGAACCAGTTAAGCGCGCGTTGGTCGCTCTCCGTCTGATCCCCACGACGACGAGTTTGGCTGGGTTCTGCTTGATTACCGTTTAAAACTTCCACTGAATGCGAGTTACCGTCTTTGCAATGTGTATTTACGTACGTAGCCCATATCAGGAATCGGGCCAATAACCCCTTGCCAATTGCATGACAGCAGGTTTTGCGGCAGGGTTTTCAACCTGTCATATACTATTCGGGACACGCTACCCATTTGACGGGCTTAAATAGGCGGCTCACGGCGTAAAACGGTGTGCGGATTGCATGCTTTGTCGATACGAAGCAGGGGTATTTTCCCGGGTAATCGGTAATGCCCCGTGGCGCAGCGTCAGCACAGTTGGGTGAGCTTGCGTTCGGGTGTCATACGGGAATTTTTGAATTCCGATATTGTCACAACAGTATCAACCGCTAAATCAGGCCAAATTTCATGAAAGACTGGATGCAAATCGCTGGAATCAAAAGTAGCGAAATAACTGACGAAACCGTTTTTCGGCGCCGCCGGCAGCTTATTCAGGCGTCCATGGCAGCTGGAATAACGGGGTTCATTGGCGGTGAAGCCGTAGCTAAAGCGCTGCCACAACCGATCAAGCCGTGGCCCGACAGCGCAATGGATGAATTGACCAAAGAAGAGATGGCTACCAGCTACAACAACTTTTATGAGCTGGGTACCGATAAAGGAGATCCCGTCAAGAATGCTGACAAACTGGTGACCGAACCCTGGAGTGTGGTTATTGACGGTGAGTGTGATGCGCCAGGTAAATTTACACTCGAAGATATTCTGAAGCCGCACGATATAGAAGAACGAATCTATCGTTTGCGTTGCGTTGAAGCCTGGTCAATGGTTATCCCCTGGAATGGTTTTCCGCTTGGAGACTTACTCAAACGATTTAAACCTAATTCGAAAGCCAAGTACGTTGCATTTGAAACGATTAACGATCCCAACCTGCCCGGAATGAAAAGCCGCGTGCTGGACTGGCCTTACCGCGAAGGACTTCGTATGGATGAAGCCATGCATCCGCTAAGCCTTATGGCGATAGGCATGTATGGCAACGTTATTCCATCGCAAAATGGTGCACCGCTGCGTTTGGTTGTGCCTTGGAAGTACGGTTATAAAAGCATTAAATCTATCGTAAGAATCACATTCACTGAAAAGCAGCCACCGACAAGTTGGAATATGTCTGCGCCGCATGAATACGGTTTTTTCAGTAACGTGAATCCGGACGTCAGCCACCCACGCTGGAGTCAGGCGAAAGAGCGTCGCCTGGCCGGCGATACTTCAGGGCTTGCAGCATTGTTTTCCAAAAAAATCGAATCTCAGTTCATGAATGGCTACGGTGATGAAGTGGCGGAGCTCTATGCCGACATGGATTTAACCAAATTCTTCTAGTACTGAGTGCCAGCGCAAAAAACGAATGCCAAGGGCGTGACATGTTACACACGCATCTCTGCTAACTTGCTTGTCATGGAACCTGTTTGCAAATGAACAGTCCATGTCTGCATGACTACTCATATTGAACGAGCATCTGCACATGCAGATACATTGGCACACACGTTGGCAAATACGCTGCCAGCTCAACAAGGTTCTGTTCGCACAGTGCCAGTGGGGCATAACGTGGCGGCTGCTGCACTTCCAGGCAAGCTGGCGCCGGCGATGAATACACTGTTGAAACCAACGGTTTTCATTCTATTGAGTTTGCCATTCCTGTGGCTCGTATACGCTTTGTTTGTCGGAGAACTCGGCGCAAATCCGATTGAGGCAATAACCGATTACACCGGCGAATGGGCGCTTCGAATCCTGTTGCTTACTTTGGCATTGACACCACTTCGAATGGTATTGCGAAAGCCATGGCCAATCAGGCTTAGGCGCATGGTTGGTTTGTTCGCGTTTTTCTATGCTTTAACCCACTTGCTCACGTACCTGCTGCTGGATCAGCAGCTCGATGGCCGCGCTATATTGGCCGACATTATTGAACGGCCTTATATAACTGCCGGCAGTGTCGGTTTTCTGATTCTCTTTGCATTGGCAATAACATCCACCAAGGGCATGATGAAACGCATGGGAAAACGATGGCAATCGCTGCACAAATTAGTTTATGTCGGCACGGGTGCTGCGCTTTTGCACTTTGTCTGGTTAACCAGGGGCGATCAAATCGAGCCGTTGATTTATCTGGCTGTGTTTTGCGTCTTGATGCTGTTCAGAATGAAGAAGTTGGCAAAGCGAATAACAGCAACGAGTTAAATAACTGAATATCAGCTGATGCACTTGCCCATGTCCATTGGGTAGCTAAGAACATGTGGAGTTATTAATGTTGTCCGACTGGTTGGAGTTGTCCGATATTACAAACTGTGGCATATAACTTCCCGGTTGCATCCGCACGACTACTTCATGCTCTAGTGGCTTGTTATAGTAAACACACAGCATATCTCTGAGTCGCTTTGCCATAACTCTTACAGATGGATCGCCTTGAGGGTCGAAGGTGGAAGGCTTGCCAAGTGCATCAACGGCAATCGTATATGCCTTGATGCGTTCGCCGTTACCGTCCAGTGTTTGCATAACAACAAAGCGAAGAAACGCAGACGATTTTGGCGACGTTTTAAATACATCATCGAGTAGTATCAAGTTCAGCGCGTTTAGAATTTTTAGTCTGTCATTATTACTGATCACTTGAGTTTCCTTTTTTTATTGCGTAAAGAAACCGCAAATTCGCTGATTGGAAACCGGTTGTAAGTAACAGCAAGCCGGTAGTGTGACGTGCAACTATTGGCAGAACCTGAAGATAGTTACCATTCGTACAAACAGAACCTCTGTTCAGGTATTAATGCGACATAGTAAATCGAGAGGGAGTCAAAAAAATATTGACTGACATGGTTAATCAATTTCACTGTTTATCATAATAGTTTTTAGCAACTCGTCAGTCGATAGGGTATTCGGCTATTTTTTGCAATATAAAGCACTTAGTGGCTTTATATTGCATTTCCATGAGTCAAAATGTCCAGTACACCTAAACGAGTGGTCCCCGAACACGTTTGTTTTGTGTTAAATAATTTACGGATTTTTGTATACCATGGAATTTCCTTGGTAATTGAGCTCAGCCGGACTCGGCCGAGCACTTCATTCGTGCCAACTGTGCGGCATGTCATTTATAAATTCTGGAATGTACGATGCCACTGAACGAAGAGGTGATGTTGGCCAAACGGACATGTCCGCGGGAAGCTGAATGAAGATTGCGCCTTTGCCTGCTAATGAAGCTGAAAGAATTGCAGAGTTAAAAAGCTACGGTTTACTTGATTCTCCACCCGATACAATTCTTGACAGCATTACTCAAACTGCCGCCGATATCTGTGGAACAAGCATGGCACTGATTTGTCTTGTTGATAGCGAACGTCAATGGTTCAAGTCGAACATAGGCACCTCTTTAAAGGAGACTCATCGCGACTTGGCGTTTTGTTCTCATGCCATTTTAGAGCCTGACAAAGTGTTGGAAATCCAAGATTCTGCGCTCGATGAACGCTTTCACGATAATCCGATTGTAACTGATAAACCGGGGATTCGATTTTATGCAGGCAAGCCATTGGTAACGCGAGGCGGATTTGCATTGGGTACCTTGTGTGTTTGTGATGAAAAGCCTTGTGAGCTAAATGCCTGGCAGGAAAATACTCTGCGCCGTTTAGCCGAAGTGGTGACTGATCTGTTAGACGAGCGTCGCGAATTTAGAGTCGGTGCAAACGATGAATTGGTCGAGCAAGACAAGAAAGTCGAGTCGGTTGATTCGCAAGTCGTTGCTCCGAATCTACCGAGTGCAAACAACGTACTACCTAATCCTGTGCGAAACGAAGGCCGGGCTTTAAAACCTTACCAATCGCGAGCTGAATATCGCGGTATGTTGGACGGTCTAAATTGCATAACTTCAAGCGCAATCGAGTTTGACTTGCTTGTTGAGCCGCTGAGATTAATCAACTTTATTGATTTCTACTGCGTTTATCTCGAAAACACCTTGCGGCAAAGCGAGGGCTCACCGGCTCACAATATACAGCTGCCTGCAGAACCGGTCACTTTTTTGGATTTTATTTTCAATCAGACGTTGCTTACTGAAACAGCAGCGATTGTTGAGGCCTTAGAAGGGCAACGTGTTAATACGCCGCAGGCGTTAAAGACTTCGCCCCAGCAATAAAAACGCGCTTCGTGCAGCTACTTATAATTGCAACTGCTCTCTTCCAGGGTCGCTGGCGGCAGCCAAAACGACCCTGAAAAAAGCACTTTAATGAAAACAACAATTAAGAAGAGAGTAAGGCCGCAACCGTATCGCGCTCATCACGCAGCTCTTGCTGGCTGGCCTGCATTTTCTCTTTGATAAAATCACTGACATCCAGATCGCTGATGATGGTGTAGTCGCCATTTTTTATCTGTACAGGGAAAGAATAAATAAGCCCTTCGTCAATGCCGTAACTGCCATCGCTCGGTACTGCCATGCTGACCCAATCATCATCTGGTGTACCCTGAATCCAACTAGCCATATGATCGATTACACCGTTCGCAGCTGAAGCGGCACTGGAACTGCCGCGCGCTTCAATAACAGCAGCGCCACGCTTTGCAACGGTAGGAATGAATTCTTCTCGCGCCCAGGCCTGATCAACCATGTCGCTCGCAGTTTTACCATTGATAGTGGCGTAAGAGATATCGGGCACCTGTGTTGTGGAGTGATTGCCCCAAATTACCATTTGTCGAATATCACTAACTTTTGCACCGGCTTTAGCGGCCAGTTGAGATAACGCACGATTGTGATCCAGGCGCGTTAACGCGGTGATGTTACGCGGGTTAATGTTCGGTGCATTCGCTTTGAGAATATAAGCATTTGTGTTCGCAGGGTTTCCAACAACGCAAACCTTGCAATCCGGGTTGCCCACTTCGTTAAGCACCTTGCCAAGTGAACTGAAGATCTTTCCGTTGTCGGTGATCAGGTCGCTGCGTTCCATGCCGGGTCCGCGAGGCTTTGCACCAACGAATAACACGGCATCCACTTTATTCAGCGCAACCTTAGGGTCGTCTGTACAAACGATGTCGTTAAGCAATGGAAATGCACAGTCATCGAGCTCCATCTTTACCGATTCAAGCAGGCCAAGAGCCGGTGTTATTTCCAGAAGGTGCAGGCTGACCGGTTGATCGGGTCCGTAGATTTCTCCGGCGGCGATGCGGAACAACATGGAGTAACAGATTTGTCCGGCCGCACCAGTTACGGCAATGCGCTTGGGCTGTGTCATTACGGATTTTTCCTCGTGCTCTTAATTGTGTAGGGTAATGCAGGTGTGTACTGCAATAGCGGGTCCAAAGTCTGTGCTCGAATGCCGCACTTTTTCCGGTTCTTGCAGTGTGTTGCGGCGCATAATAACACAGGCCATGTGGTAATCTTGCGGCCCTCCGCCAGCTCTGTCGAGCTGCGGATTCGTTGTTTCCAGGAGAAAAACAATGCGCTGCCCATTTTGCGGTGCGATTGATACCAGAGTCGTTGATTCACGCCTTGTTGGTGATAATGATCAGGTGCGCAGGCGTCGCGAGTGTACCGAGTGCGAAGAGCGTTTCACCACGTACGAAAGTGCTGAATTGAATCTGCCGCGTATCGTGAAAAGCCGGGGTAACCGTGAACCCTTTTCTGATCAAAAGTTGCAAGCCGGGTTTCAAAAAGCGCTCGAGAAGCGCCCGGTCAGCGTCGAGTTGATTGATGAAGCCGTGGCTCGCGTGCGCCACCGCTGTCTGGTGGCTGGTGAGCGGGAAATCGATGCGCAGCAAATTGGTGGCTGGGTCATGGAGGAGCTTCAGCAGCTGGACAAGGTAGCCTACATTCGATTTGCGTCAGTCTACCGGGCCTTTGAGGATGTGGCGGCTTTTCGAGAAGCCATCGAGACTCTGGAGGCAACCCCCGATGCCGAAACGGCGGCGAACCAACTCTCCCTGCTCAAAGATAATGAGTAGGGGATAACCGGTCGACAGAAGTCGGGGCGGATGGTCAGAACTGCGAATCTGTGCCGCCCTCGATGTCGCTGAAGTCGCAGCGTTTCGGCGCTGACCGTGGCAGACTAGGCCCATAGCATTCAACACGGAAATCTGCGCCCCTTGTCTACTATTGTTGTCGCCCGGAAGGGCAATACGGCCTGTATTGCAGCCGATACCTTAACCACTTTTGGTGATATCCGGCTCAGTTCCGAGCTCGATCGGCACCACAACAAAATACAGACGTTCGGCAAAACCTACATGGGTATTGTCGGCAGTGCCGCTCATACGCTGGTTGCCGAGCGCGCCTTCAGTGACAAGGCAGTAAAGGCTGACTTTTCCACCCGAGACAGCGCCTTCGACACGTTGATTCGGCTGCACCCTGTGCTTAAGGAGCGATTTTTTCTGAATGCCAAGGATGCTGAAGACGACCCTTATGAAACCAGCCAGATGGATGCGGTTTTTGCGAATAAAAACGGCATTTTTGCGCTGTATTCGTTGCGTGAGGTGTATGAATTTGACCAGTACTGGGCAGTGGGCTCGGGTGCGTTTTATGCCCTGGGAGCCATGCACGCGGTCTACAACAAGTACAAGACCGCCAAGGACATTGCCCGGGCGGGCGCCGAGGCGGGTGCCGAATTCGATACCTCTTCGCAGCTGCCGCTGACAATGCAGACGGTAAAACTCACCCCGACAAGCAGTTAAAACCCGATAGGGCGGGGCTAAAAGGCCAATCGGTGAGCGAAACAGGCTACAATGGGCGGTTATCTTTAACCGACTATTGGAGCTGCCATAATGGCCGTCGAAAACACCCTTTCCATCATCAAACCTGACGCTGTCGCCAAGAACGTGATTGGCGAGATTTACGCCATGTTTGAGTCCGCCGGTTTGCAGGTTGTTGCTGCGAAAATGATGCACCTGACAAAAGAGCAAGCTGGCGAGTTTTACGCTGTGCACAAAGAGCGCCCGTTCTACAATGACCTGGTTGCGTTCATGACCTCAGGTCCTGTCATGGTGCAGGCACTGCAAGGTGAAAATGCCATTGCCAAGCATCGCGAAGTCATGGGTGCGACTAACCCGGCTGAAGCAGCGGAAGGCACTGTGCGAAAGCGTTTCGCCAGCTCAATTGATGAGAACGCGTGTCACGGTTCTGATGCACCGGAAACTGCCGCTGAAGAAATCAAGTTCTTCTTTGGCGATGACCTGTGTGCAAGAACGCGATAGTTCAAAGCCACACTGTTTTTGCAAACGTTACCCGCGTGTTCAGGTCGCGTGGGTAACTGCACAATAACAACGTGCAAAACTGACATGCATCGCTAACAACATGACAACAACGAAGATCAATTTGTTCGACTTCGATCACGATGGTTTACGTGATTACTTCGTTGCGCATGGTGAAAAACCTTATCGTGCCAAGCAAGTCTTGCAGTGGCTGTATCAGCAGAACGAACGCAACATCGACAACATGAGCAACATGTCGAAGCCGCTTCGTCAGCGTTTAAAAGAAGAAACCTGCACCACACTGCCGGAAGTTCAGCAGGAAATGCTCTCAAAAGATGGCACCTGCAAGTGGTTGTTCGAACTGCACGACGGCAACCGCATAGAAACGGTTTATATACCCGAAGCCGGTCGCGGAACCTTGTGCATTTCCTCTCAAGTCGGGTGTGCACTTGACTGCTCATTCTGTGCGACCGGTCGACAGGGTTTCAATCGTAACCTGTCAGTCAGTGAAATCATTGGTCAGCTATGGCTGGCAACAAACTTACTGGCCGCTAATCCGGAAACGCGGAACCAGCGGGTGACTAACATTGTCATGATGGGTATGGGTGAGCCGCTACTCAATTACAGCAAACTGGTACCGTCGCTCAGTCTGATGCTCGATGACCGTGCTTACGGTCTGAGTAAAAGGCGGGTCACGGTGAGTACGTCTGGTGTGGTGCCGGCCATGGACCGGTTAACGAACGATATAGATGTGTCATTGGCCGTATCGCTGCATGCTCCAACGGACGAGCTGCGTGATGAACTGGTGCCGGTGAACAAAAAATACCCAATTGAGCAGCTGATGGGCGCTTGCTGGCGTTACGTACAGGGCGAGCGGCGAAAGCGGGTGCTGTTTGAATATGTCATGTTGGCAGGAGTTAATGATCAGCCCGAGCATGCGCGACAATTGGTCAAGTTATTGCGAGATTTTCCCGGAAAGGTCAATTTGATTCCATTTAATCCGTTTGAACAGTCCGGTTATAAACGATCAAGTAATGCAGCCGTGGCCAGATTTACTAAACTTCTAACAGACGGTGGAATTCTGACACTGACCCGTACCACGCGAGGCGACGATATCGATGCAGCGTGTGGACAGCTAGCCGGCGATATTACCGACAAGAGTAAACGCTACATTCGTTTTAGCGAACCGCGCTTTGGAGAACAATTCCGATGAAGCAAGGCAAAACAATACAGCTCATTAGCGTACTGATCATTCTGAGCGGCGTGCTTTTGCAGTCGTGTGTCAGCCCGGGGCTTAGTGACAAGAAAGCCGGTGAAGCCGCGCAATACAATGCTCAGCTTGGAGCAGAATATTTGCAAAAGAACGAGCTTGAACAAGCTCGCGACAAACTGGAAAAAGCGCTGGAACAAGACAAGCGAAACGCATTGGCACATGTTACCTACGGTCAGTTGCAGCATCGCGTGGACAACACGTCCAAAGCCCGGGTGCATTTTAAAAAAGCCATTGAGCTTGAACCGGATCAGGCCGACCATCGAAACAACTACGGTGTGTTCTTGTGTCAGATAAAAGAATTCGAAGCGGCTGAAAAGCAATTTGCCGAGGCGGCGAGTAACAAGTTCTACAAAACGCCAGAGTTTGCTTTGGATAATGCTGGCGTATGCATGCTCGACGCGAATAAGCTGGAAAAAGCGGAAAACTACTTACGCAAAGCACTGCAGATAAACCCGACCTTCGCCAATACGTATCTGCACATGGCGGAGCTGCTTTACAAACGTGAACGACTAACGGTGGCCGATGCTTATTTTCAGCGTTACATGTCTTATGGTCGCGATACGCCGGAAAGTCTGTTGCTCGGCATTCAGATAAGTCGGGACACACAAAAAACAGCTCAGGCAGAATTGTATGCATCGAAGCTTTTGAATAATTTTCCAACATCACGTGAAGCTGGGGAATACCTCTCCAGACCTCTGCAACAATAACCATCCTGGTCGGTATACGATCAACACGGAGATAGACGGTGCAATACGAAACCGAAGAACAACAAGTTGAAGCGCTCAAAGAGTGGTGGGCCGAAAACGGCAAAGCCGTTATTGTTGGTATTGTCATTGGCGTGCTGCTGGTGGGCGCCTGGATGTGGTGGAAAAGCAGCCAGGAGAAAAAAGCCATCGCAGCTTCGGATAACTTCAGTCAAAGCCTTGAAGCATTACAGGCAGGTGACCATGCAAAAGTGAAAGAACTGGCTGCAGCAAAAGCCGATCATTCCGGAACGCTCTACAGCGCGTACACCGGACTAACCGCTGCACGAGCAGCTGTTGAACAAGGTAATCTTGATGAAGCTGCCAGCGAACTGCAGTGGGTTGTAGACAACGCAGGGCTCGACGATGTCGGTGTGATCGCACGTGTACGGCTTGCCAGAGTTAAAGCCGCATTAGGTGATGCCGCAGGTGGTCTTAGCGTATTGCCGACAAGCTACCCTGATGTTTTTGCTCATCTTGTTGAAGAAGCACGTGGCGACTTGCATGTTGCCGCCGGTGACAATGCCGCTGCTCGTGAAGCTTATCAGGCGGCAATCGATACCGGACGTGCGGCTGATCGTGACGCCTTGCAAATGAAGTTCAATGAGCTTGCAACTGTGGGTGGCAAAAGCTGATATGACGCTTAAGCGCTGCACATGGTTTTGTCGATCACTGAAGCGCTCGGGCTGGGTAAGCGCAACGCTGCTTTTGGTGTCGGCGTGTGCAACTGAGCCGGTTGTTCCGCCTACCGAACTCTCCTCGATCAAGATAGAGTCGAAATTGGATCGCTTGTGGACACGCAAGCTTGAAAAATCCGCGAAAGGTCGGTTCGAACCATTAGTGTTGAACGACACGGTATATGCGGCCAGTCGCGTCGGTGAAGTCGTGGCGTTCGATCGTGAAACCGGCAAAACCCGATGGAAAAAAAGACTGAAATTCTCGCTTAGTAGCGGTGTTGGCGGGGATGGAAATGCCGTGTTTGTTAGCACCGACGATGGTGCCATTCTGGCCTTGAGCGCAACCAATGGCGAAATATTGTGGGAAGCGCAAGCCTCCTCAGAGGTGTTAGCGCCAGTATCGGCAGGTTTTGGCACTGTGCTGGTTAGAAGCGCCGATGGCAGGCTTTTATCTCTGGACCCATTATCGGGTGCAGAGCGATGGTCTGTGACCCACACTCCACCTGCACTAACGCTTAACGGCTACAGTCAACCCAAACTACTTGATGGCGGTGTGCTGGTTGGTCTTGATGATGGTCGTTTGCTGGCGCTGGGCTCGGCTGATGGCAAAGTCTTGTGGGAATCGGTTGTCAGTGTGCCAAGTGGCCGTTCGGAAGTAGAGCGCCTTTCCGATATCGATGGCAGTATCCGATTCGATGACAGTGCAATTTACGTTGCTAACTACCAGGGTAAGTTAGCCCGCATAGAACCGGCAAGAGGTGAAATCATCTGGTCTGTTCCCATGTCTTCCACCGCCGGACTTGCGGTAACGCAAGACAAAGTCATTGTCGTTGGTGACGATGATGAACTTCATGCGTTTGATAAAAATAGCGGGCAGGCTCTGTGGAATCAGGATGCGCTTAAGTTCAGGCATCTGAGTGCTCCGCAAAATGTCACCGACGATCTTATCGTGGTCGGCGATGTTGAAGGTTATTTGCATACGGTGAGCAGTGCTGACGGTCGTCTTATCGGTCGCACACGTGTAGCTAAACAATCTATATTTCCCGAGATTACGCGGCTCAACAATACATTGCTTGTGCAGTCGGCCGATGGCACTGTCGCTGCACTGCGTCCTCAACTCTAGCTTTATGACTGTCCCGGCGTTTGCATTGCAGAGGCCCTCAACCATGCAACGTTCATGAAACCGGTTATTGCCTTGGTTGGCCGACCTAACGTCGGTAAATCCACACTATTTAATAAGTTGACGCGTTCACAGGATGCGCTGGTGGCTGATATGCCGGGGCTCACGCGTGACCGTCAGTACGGTGATGGACGCGTTGGCGACTGGCCATATCTGGTTATCGATACCGGTGGTCTAAGCGGTGAGCCGGATTCGCTCGATGCGAAAATGGCTGATCAAACACTTGAAGCCGTTCGTGAAGCCGACCTGGTGATTTTTATGGTTGATGGTCGGGCGGGGTTGAACCCGGTTGACGAAGACATTGCCGATATTTTGCGTCGCGAAGCAGGCCCGGTTTTGTTATGCGTGAATAAAATCGATGGTGTTGGTGAAGACAAAGCATTACTTGATTTTTATGCTTTAGGTTTTTCTGCAACCGTGGCCATTGCGGCATCGCACAATCGTGGCGTGAGCTCCATGATTGAAGAAGCAGGGGTGGTGCTCGGCATTGAATCCGGGCAAAACGATACAGACAACTCAGACAAAGAACGCAATAAAGACATTCGCATCGCATTTGTCGGTCGCCCCAATGTGGGCAAGTCAACGCTGATCAATCGTCTTATCGGTGAGCAACGTGTTATCGCCTACGATCAGCCTGGCACAACGCGTGATGCGGTTGCCATACCGTTTGAACGCGCTGGCAAGCAGTACAAGCTGGTTGATACCGCAGGCGTGCGTAAACGCGGAAAAATTTCAGAAAAAGTTGAAATCTTCAGTGTGATAAAAACACTGCAGGCGATTGATAACTGTAACGTGTGCGTCGTACTGGTGGATGCCACAGATGGTGTAACCGATCAGGATTTGCACTTACTTGGCTACGCTATAGAAAAAGGTCGGGCACTGATTGTTGCGATTAACAAGTGGGATACGCTAGACGCGGAGCAACGCGAAGACATGCGTGGTCATTTGGAACGTCGGGTAGAATTTCTGCGCTTCACCAAAATTCATTTTATCAGTGCACTACAAGGTTCTGGTGTTGGTGATTTATTTAAATCCATTAACAAAGCCTATGCATCAGCGTTTATTGACATACCCACACCTAAATTAACCCGCTTGCTGGAAGTGGCTGTGCAGCAGCACCAGCCACCATTGGTAAATGGTCGACGCATAAAGTTGCGCTATGCCCATCAGGGCGGCGTTAATCCACCGGTTATCGTAGCTCACGGTAATCAGGCGGTGAAAGTGCCGGCGTCATATCAACGCTACTTGATGAACTATTTCACGAAAACACTGCGCCTGTTCGGTACGCCATTACGAATCGAATTCAGGCAGGGCGAAAACCCGTTTGCTAAACGCGCTGCCAAGAAGAAGCGTTCGCAGGGAAAGAAGCAGAGTCGCAAGCAGACCAATCGGAATACCGGTAAGCAACAAAGTCGACAAACCAAAGCCGAAAGCCGGAAGAAATCCTAATACTGTTGTTGTAGCAATTGCAGGACATTGAGTAGACAAGTTACCTGTCGCGCAAACTCGCTAGTGGAAAATATCAAAGCTCTAGAGTAAGGTACCCAGCTCCAATTCGGTTAAATCAAAGTACTCATGGCAACAATCTCATTGAAATGCAAATGCGGTCAGGTTCGTGGTAGCGCAACCGGGATAACGCCTGCCAGTGGTAACAGGGTGGTTTGCTGTTGCGATAGTTGCCAGGCCTTCGCTGCACATCTTGGTGTCGAAGCAGATACGCTGGATGAATTTGGTGGCACCGAACTTTTTCAAACTTCGCAGTCGCAAGTACAAATTGAAACGGGTCAAGACAAGCTGCAAGGCTTGCGATTGTCAGAAAAAGGATTGCTGCGATGGTATACGACTTGTTGCAATACACCGGTTGGTAACACCATAAATGCAAAAATGCCCTTTGTCGGACTGATTCATACTTTTATTGATGTTGAAGACAAAAACGCAACGCTGGGACCAGTGCGAGCCTATGTCCAGACAAAGCATGCCACGAAAGAACCTGACTACCCGCATCATTCAGCAAAATTCCCTATAGGAATTACCTTGCGCATTATTCGCAAAATGCTGGTTTGGAAAGTGACCGGCAAAGATAAACCGTCGGCGTTCTTTTCAGATGATGGCAGGCCTGCAGTTAAGCCCATCGTATTGTCGGATTAGTCGCTGTACTACCGGTCGAAAACTAGTTGGCATAGAATCAGGCTCTCTTAACTGAGAGCCTGATTCTGTCGGTACAGTTTGGCTATCGAGCATAAACCGCTGTGATTGTGGATGAAGCGATGCTGTTCGCATTCACCATAAAACCGGCCAGTGCGTTTGAGACTGATGCATCTATTTCGAGGGCGGTAGACAGTGCATGAACCGTAAACTGATAACGATGAACCTCGCCCGGGGGTGGACATGCTCCACCAAAACCGGTGGCACCGTAGTCATTTTTCAAGGCAACTGCCCCGTCGGGCAGTGACGCGCCGGCTTGCAACTCTGAAACTTCAGCTGGGATGTTGAACGCAAACCAGTGCCACCAGCCGGAACCGGTTGGTGCATCCGGATCGTACACAGTAACTGCAAAGCTTTTTGTACCTTCCGGCGCATTTTCCCAGGCCAGGGCCGGGGAAGTATTGCCGCCGTCGCAACCAAATCCCTGGAATACAAATTCTGTATCGAGCTTATCGCCTTCCGTAATATCGGTGCTGGTAAGACGAAAGTCATTCGCAAAAACCGGGCTTATAATACTAACAGTCAAAACAACGGTTGATAAAATATTCAAATAACGCATTTACTTCTCCTTTTCGTTTTTTGTTTAAGGTGTGACTAATTTACGGCCATACCCAATAAACGACTTCCGTATCCCGGTCAGAAACTGTCGCCTGCCAGTCAATTACTATTAATGCGAATGTGACGAGGCGTTATGCCAAACCGTTTTTTGAATACATCAGAGAAGTGTGAAGGGGTCTTGAACCCGCATTCGAACGCTATTTCAGAAACAGACTGACTCGTTGTTTGCAAGAGGTTTAAGCCATATTCGAGCCGCGAGTTAAGCAGTACTTTGGAAAAGTTCTGCCCCTCCTTGGCCATTCGCCGCCGAAACGTCGACTCACTCATTGCAAGCTGATCGGCAACCGCAGAAGCCTGCCAGGATTGGCTCAAATCGGCATCAATGATTTCTCGAACCTTGCTAAGTAAAGAAACGTCTGCTTTTAGGGGAAGTTGAATTCCGATTTGTTTTAGCCACACCAGTGGTTCCAAAAGGCGATGCTGACGAATGGGTTGTGGCAACTGGGCGTCCGATATTGTGCTTCTTAACAACGGTACCAGTATTGAAGGAGTGTGATCGGATGACCGTACAACCTGAATTTCAGCCGTGGATGCAACTGAGTCGGAGCTAGTAAACAATGAACCAATTACCTTGGAAGAATATGCAATACCCATCGCACGATAATCAACCTCCATTTTCGGTCGGTTCTCCATCGTAACGATGGAGTCCGGGGGGAAAATGAGTAGATCACCTTCTTCGGCTAACCATTCTTTTCTGTCGACATCTACAACCCGTTTCGCTCCCTGCTCAATAAAAAAAAGGCAAGTCTGTCTCAAATACAAGTCTGGAAAGATCGCGTTCGTTGCCTGAACGATCGGGAAAAGGTGTATTTCATCTTCCATGTGAGTCAATGCTACCGCGTATGGTCAACCTATAACTTTCCCAGTGGTTTCGATTTTATTCCGCCAGCACAAGATTCGGATTTATCCAGGTACCATTCAATCCAACTGACCAATGTAAATGTGGTCCGGTCACACGCCCGGTCGCACCTACCTCACCAATCAAGTCACCGGGCTCAACTTTGTCGCCAGCTTTAACGTGAATTTTGCTTAAGTGTGCGTAAAAAGTTTGTAGTCCAAGTCCGTGTTCCAGAAAAATGCTATTGCCGTTAAAAAAATAGTCACCGGTATCAACAACCAATCCGGTTGCCGGTGCGTAAATAGGTGTGCCGGTGTCTGCAGCTATATCAATGCCACCATGCGGACGGCGTGGCTGATCGTTGTAGAATCTGCGACGACCGAACGGGCTGGTTAGAATGCCTTCTAATGGTGTTACGAAATTATCGGCCAGCAGTTTTTCATATCGGTACGCTTTCACTTCAGCTATTCGCTTGTTTTCCTTTTTGATACGCTCCATGTCAAGTGGTGCGGGGTTTACTTTGCGTTTGTCCGTTATTGTTATGCGTTGTTCTTCGTATTTGAAATCAATAATCTTGAATGCAAGTGTGCGGGTTCTTCCATCTGCGTTAATTTGCAGCTGGTGTTCTCCGGGCTTTTTCGACAAAGCAATACCGACAATCGCATACCAGCCACCATCATGTTCCACCACCGCAATTTCTCTGTTGCCAAGCTTTGCCGTAGGCGCGATCTCGGTCGAAGATGCATGCAAATCCACAATGACAATGCCACCCGGGATAGCAGCTTGCCTGAATGGTCCAATTTGCGTTACGGGTGCATGATCGGCGTTCACGTGTGTGCTAAGAATCACACAGCTGACGACAACCAGAAGTGAGAACAAGAGTTTGCGTTGGATTGACATTGAACTCATCGCATCCGCTCCACGTAAAGCGCTGTCGCGCCGGCGACTGCTATTGGCATAATAAAAAGATTCAGAACGGGAATAACGCTGAAAACGGCAACCATAAAGCCAAACCCGAGCGCCATTTTTCGTTTTTGCTGCATGGCACCCTTGACCTCTTTGAAAAACTTGCCGTGATTACCCATCGGGTAGTCAATGTATTCAAGCGCAAACATCCATGCACCGAAGGCGAACACCAGGACGGGGGCCACAATATTAATTATGGGTATAAAGCCAAAAATAAGTAACGGTATCGACCACAGTGCAAGATAAAGCAGTTTCGATATTTCTGATCGCAGGGTTTTGGGAATACTCTTGATCAGGAACATCATTGACGGGTCGGTTGTCGGGGACTTGCCTGTCATGTGTTGTTCTACCCGTTCGGCCAGCAGACTGTTGAAAGGCGCACCAATCAGATTGGCAAGCAGGGTAAAGGCGTACGCGAGCACAATTGACAGAACCGCTCCGACGACAAATTGTAAAATCTGTTGCAGCTTCTCAACGATCCACACATCACCAAATCGTTCAAAAAATGTCCAGTCGGCCATCCAGCCAAACAATGCACTGAACAAAAACCAACCGAGAATCGCAAATACCAGAACATTTATAAGTAGCGGAACGACAACGAATCGTCGCAATCCGGGTTCTCGCACTAGTTTCCATCCACGACCAAGGTAGCTTGTTGCCTCGAAAAAACCGGTTGATTTTGCCATTGCGTTCATACGGCAATAATAGTCTTAATACAATGGTGGTGTCAGGTCGAAAACGCAGTACAATGTACGCCCATGCAACTCCTGCTGTGGGCGTATCAAAATTTGGCCACGACCGACAACCCGCTTATGAAGGTTTTTCAAACAAGCGTGGTTGTATTTTGGTGTGCGCAGTGACTTCGGCAAGTGTCAACTTAACGGCTACTCGAGTTTCTCGGCCGTGAAAGTTGAATGGAAATGGAATGCATGGAAATGGAATGTATAGAAATGAAATGCTGAAGATGAAGAACAATGAATAAGTTTGTACTGGCACCATTACCTGAAAAGATAGCTGTCTAGATGCGCCTGACGAGAATCAAGTTAGCAGGGTTCAAATCGTTCGTTGACCCAACAGATTTGCAATTGCCCTCATCCTTGGTGGGTATTGTTGGACCGAACGGTTGCGGAAAATCCAATACCATCGATGCTGTCCGTTGGGTAATGGGCGAGTCTTCAGCCAAGCATTTGCGTGGCGAATCAATGGACGATGTCATCTTCACTGGCTCATCAAGCCGCAAGCCTGTTGGTCAGGCCTCGGTCGAGCTGGTTTTCGATAACTCCGATGGTTCCCTTGGCGGTGAGTATGCTGCCTATGCTGAAATATCGATTCGCCGGGAAGTCACTCGTGAGGGCGTATCGAAATACCTGCTGAACAACACCCGTTGCAGACGTCGTGACATTCGCGATATTTTCCTTGGTACCGGTTTGGGACCTCGCAGCTACGCGATTATTGAGCAGGGCATGATATCCCGCCTCATCGATGCAAAGCCCGAAGAACTCAGGGTGTATCTTGAAGAGGCCGCCGGCATATCCAAGTACAAAGAACGCCGCCGCGAAACCGAAAATCGTATACGTCATACGCGGGACAATCTCGACAGACTCGATGATCTTCGTGAAGAGGTTGATAAGCAGCTTGCCCATTTAAAGCGTCAAGCGAGCACAGCCGAGCGTTTCCAGACTTTAAAAGCAGAAGAACGAGAAAAGCGCGGTGAACTGCTGGTTTTGCGAAGACAACGCTATATTGACTCACGAGACAATCAGGCTGCCAACATAGCTAAAAGAGAAAAGGAACTCGAAGCGGTTATTGCCGAGTTAAGAGCAAGCGAGGCAGCCATTGAACAAGCTCGGGTCCAGCAGACCGAAGCCACCGATAACTTCAATAGCACGCAGGCGAATTTTTATCGCATTGGTGCAGAAGTGTCTCGTATCGAGCAGTCGATTGAACACACACGCGAATCGCGTCGACAGCAATCGCAGGAACTTGCAGAAGTCGATCGCTCGTTAAATGAAGCGAAGCAGCACGTTGAAGATGACACGAAACGCATTGAGGAAATAGATGAAGTACTTTCCAAAGATCAACCCGCGATAGATCAACTGAAAGATTCACAACGCATTTCAGCTGACATGCTGGTAAGTGCGGAAACCGAACTGTCTCAGTGGCGAGCCTCCCAGGATGCGTTTAACGAGCGCCATGCCGATGCCACCCGACGTGCGCAGGTTGAGCGCAACAATATTGAGCAATTCGAGCGCAGCATTGCCAACGCAAAGACGCGACTTGAAAAGCAAGCCAGTGAAAAAGACACGCTCGATCTGGGCGCAGTAGCCAAGCTGATTGAAGTGTCGGTTGGTGAAGAGGTTGCCGCCGCAGCTGAAGAGCAACGCTTGCAAAAATCGCTGGAGCAAAGCCTTGAGAAGCAACAGGTGCTCAGAGAAAGTATTCGACGTGAAACGGTTGGCCTGAATGAAGCTCGCGCCGCCGCGCAGTCCATGTTGGGACGATTGGCATCGCTGGAAGCGTTGCAGCAGGCGGCGCTGGAACCGGACAGCAGTGCAGCCGATGCCTGGTTACACATGAATGAACTCGATCAGCGGCCAAAGCTTGCTCAAACGATTACCACAGAGCCCGGTTGGGAAAAAGCCGTAGAGTTGGTGCTTGGCTCTCATCTGGAAGCCATTGTTGTAGACGGCGAAGACGCGATAGAGCGCTGCCTCAAAGATGTACCGGCTGCGCAATTAACTTTGCTGCACGGGCAAGCTGATGCCCGAAGCAGTGCTTCATCTTCGCTTAGAAGCAAAGTATCCGGCGATGTTGCGCTGAACGATTTGATGGTCGGTGTCTTTGCAGCCGATACTCTGGCAGAAGCATTAGAAAAACGACCATCACTTGGCGACGGTGAGTCGATCATCACCAAAGATGGTCTTTGGATTGGCGGCAAGTGGCTGCGAGTCGCGCGTGCTGATACTCAAGACAGCGTGTTGCTGCGCGAAACTGAAATCACAGAATTGCGGGCCAGCCTGGATACGCAGGAATCGGAAATTGAGTTGCTCGATGAGCGTGTCGTCACCTTGTCAAAGCAACTTAGTGAGCACGAATCGCGACGCGAAACACTGCAACACAGTTTTAATGACGCCGTTCGAGGCTTGTCCGATGTGAAATCGGTGTTGCTGTCCACACGACAAAAGCACGATCAACAACGAGCTCGAGTTTCGCAGCTCGAAGAAGAAATCAAAGAGGCTTCCGCTTTGTCGTCGCAAGACAGTGACAGTCTTGCTCAAGCCACCAAAAATCGCGATGAAGCATTGCAACAGTTAGAAAGCATGGAGGCGGAAAAGAAAAAACTGTTAAGTGAACAGGAAGAGCTGCAACAACGCCTGGCGGATGCAAGAACGCGGGCTGATGAAGATCGCGACGCAGGGCAGGAGCTTGCGATAAGAGTGGAGTCGATGCGCAGTACACGCAACGCAACGGCGCAGAACCTGGAACGCATGACATCGCGCATAGAGCAATTGACTCAGCGCCAGTCTATGTTGAATGAACTGCTTGCCAGTGAAGATGAAGACCCGTTAACTGAGTTGGAAGCCAGCCTGAAAGACAATCTGGGAGCGCGACTTGCTGCCGAAACCGCACTAACGCAATCTCGTTCCCAGCTCGATAATGTCGAACTTCGCTTGCGCGAACACGAGCAGGCGCGTCTGGGCCACGACAGTGAATCGCAAACAAAAAGAGAAGCGCTGCAACAGGAACAAATTGCCAGCCAGGAAGTGGTGGTGCGTCTGAAAACCATCGAAGAACAGTTAACCGAACACGAGTACGACATTGCTTCGCTGACGGAAAACATGACCGAAGGTGCCACCGTTGAAGCCTGGGAAGATGATCTGCAAAAGCTTGAACAACGTATTTCTCGATTGGGTCCGATTAATCTGGCTGCCATCGACGAGCTTGCCGAGCAGGTTGGACGAAAAGAATATCTCGACAACCAGCACACTGATGTAACGGATGCGCTCGCCACACTTGAACACGCGATAGCTAAAATAGATCGCGAAACACGGCAGCGTTTCAAGGATACGTTCGATCTGGTCAGCGCAAAAGTGGAAGAGTTTTTTCCAAGACTGTTTGGTGGTGGTAAAGCATCTTTACAGCTCACCGGAGATGACTTACTCAGCACGGGTGTTAGTGTTGTTGCTCAACCGCCGGGAAAACGCGTCAGCAATATTCAACTGTTGTCGGGTGGTGAAAAAGCGCTCACTGCTGTGGCGCTTGTCTTTGCGTTTTTTGAGCTGAACCCATCACCGTTCTGCATGCTCGATGAGGTTGATGCGCCATTGGATGATGCTAATGTGGGTCGCTTCTGTGCACTGGTCAAAGAAATGTCGGAGCGTGTACAATTCATCTTTATAACGCATAACAAAGTCACCATGGAAATGGCGCAACAGCTTATGGGCGTGACCATGAACGAACCTGGTGTATCGCGACTCGTGGCGGTAGATGTTCAGGAAGCCGCAGAACTCGCGGGTGCGTAGTTCGGGCTAAACGCACTAAACCCTTACAACGATCAAACAAGGTGAACAATAAATGGAAAATCTCCGTTGGATTCTGATATTCGCAGGTGTCGCCATTTTGGTCTTGTTGTACTTGTCTGGCCGGCAACCCAAAAGTAGTGCGCGACGACAGGGTGAACTGGATCGTTCAGCCAATCGTTCTCCTGGAACCACCAGAAGCGCACCCGTTGATCCGCTGCTCAATGACGATACTTTCGCTGATCCGCGCGGTGATTTCGCTGTCATAGATGAGCTTGATGAGCTCGAGGAGCTCGACGATCTGGAACGTCCGGCTGGTCAAAATTCGAACAAAACCCGCCGATCTAACGCTAATTCTGGAGCAGCTGCCGGTGGCTTTGGCGGTATATCGTCCAAAATTGAAGCATTTGGCAGCAAGCTTTCGCCTCGCCGCAAACGTCAATCTGCCGATGACGATTCAGAACGAAAACGCAATGAGGAAGGCTACGCCAGCAAAATAGTCACCCTGCACGTGGTAGCGCCTGAAGGTCAGTTAATGAACGGTGCGCTTTTGCTCGAACAATTCGAGCAACGTGGTTACCACTACGGCGATATGAATATTTTTCATTCCATGCATGAAGGCAAAACCGTATTTTCCATTGCAAAACTTGTCGTGCCAGGTACGTTTGATGTTAACGATGTTGATAGTTTCCAGACGCCCGGTATTTCCCTGATCTTGCAACTACCTGGACCTGTACCGGCCGATGTTGCCTTTGAAGTTCTTCTTAGTGAGGCGCATGAGATTGCCGAAACACTCGGCGCCACCGTGCTCGATGCTGATCGTAGTACGCTAAGCAAGCAAACGGTGCAACATATGCGTGAAGGTATTAGCGAGTACATGCATCGGCAAAAGTACTTCAACAGCGTGCCATCCTGATCTCTGACCGCCATGCTACCTGGCGGTGTTTGATGTATAGACGTTAATGACAGATAAAGCTCGCAAACAGGTCGCTGCACTCAGTAAAACGCTTAACGAACATCTGTACAAGTACCACGTGCTCGATGACCCGAGCATCAGTGATGCGCAATACGATGCACTATTCAAAGAACTGGAACAGCTCGAAGCTGATCATCCAGAACTTGTCAGTCCTGATTCACCCACACTGCGCGTTGGTGCGCCACCGCTTGACGGTTTCGAACAGGTCAAACACGCGGTACCCATGCTCTCGTTGGGCAACGCTTTCAGTTTCGAGGATCTCAGTGATTTTGATCGTCGTGTGCGTGAACGCCTGGAAATTGATGATGCTGGAAAAGTAAATTATCTGGCTGAACCAAAGCTTGATGGTCTGGCTATCAGTTTGCGGTATGAAGAGGGTTTGTTGGTCCAGGCTGCTACCCGGGGCGATGGTACAACCGGTGAGAACGTTACCGAGAACATCCGCACTATTGCCATGATTCCGCTTCGTCTCAGATCCACCACACCACCAAAAGTACTCGAAGTGCGTGGTGAGGTGTTTATGGATTCAGCCTCGTTCGACAGTGCGAACAAGGTCTTGCTCGCGGCGAATGAAAAGCCGTTTGTTAACCCGCGTAATGCAGCTGCCGGTAGCTTGCGTCAGTTGGATTCGCGAAAAACCGCCAAACGCAGATTGTCCATTTACGTATACAGCCTCGGTGAAATCGACGGTGTTGATGCGCCGGAGAGTCAGTACAAGACGCTGAAATGGCTCGGAAAACTCGGCTTTCCGATTAACCCGGAAATTAAAAAGTGTTCAGGGCCGAAAGCGTGTTACCAGTACTATGAAGCCATTCTCAAACGCCGACCAGAACTTGGCTATGACATCGACGGCATTGTGTTTAAAGTTGATGACATGCAACAGCAGCGCGAACTCGGTTTTGTATCCCGTGCGCCACGTTGGGCGGTAGCGCAGAAATTCCCGGCTGAAGAAGCACAAACCCAACTGCTCGACATTGAATTTCAGATTGGACGCACCGGTGCACTAACGCCGGTGGCCAGATTGGAACCGGTGTTTGTTGGTGGGGTTACCGTTAGCAATGCCACATTGCACAATATGGATGAAATCGAGCGCAAAGATATCAGACCTAAAGACACCGTGATTGTCAGGCGTGCAGGTGATGTTATTCCCGAGGTGGCCCGTGTGGTCATGGAAAAGCGAATCAAAGGTGCTCGAAAAGTAAAGTTGCCAACGAAGTGTCCGGTCTGCTCCTCACCGGTGACTCGTGCAGAAGGCGATGCGGTTGCTCGTTGTACTGGCGGTATGATTTGCGACGCCCAAAGACGTGAAGGCATCAAACACTTTGCATCGCGACGTGCCATGGATATCGATGGTCTTGGCGATAAGCTGGTTGAACAGCTAAGTGATGCTGGCTTGTTGTCATCATTGAGTGACTTATACACGCTAACGGTTGAGGAACTTGAAAAACTCCCTCGAATGGCGAATAAGTCTGCCACCAATCTCGTTGAATCTTTGCAGAAATCCAAAATGACCACGCTGGCGAGGTTTATTTTTGCATTGGGTATTCGCGAAGTGGGTGAAGGCGGGGCAGCCGCATTAGCCGATCACTTTGGTTCGCTTGATGCACTGATGCAGGCAGACGAAACGGAGTTGGAATCGGTAGAAGACATTGGCCCGGTTGCATCGTCAAGTGTGGTGGCTTTCTTTGGCAATACCGACAACCGAGCGATGGTTGATGCTTTAATCGAACAGGGAGTAAGTTTTCCGGTTGTTGAAAAAGAATCGGTTGAACAAGTTCTTGAGGGCAACACCTATGTACTAACAGGCACACTTTCGTCGATGACGCGCGATGAAGCCAAGCAACAACTGGTCAGGCTGGGCGCGAAAGTCAGTGGCAGCGTGTCGAAGAAAACCAGCGCCGTCTACGCCGGCGCGTCACCTGGCTCAAAAGTCACCAAGGCGGAAAGTCTGGGCGTCCCTGTTTATGATGAAGAGGCCTTGGCCGCACTCATCAACGAACACAGTTAATTGAGCCTGATTTGCCCCCTGTGATATGCTCACATTTGCAACTCGAAACGCCTGAAACCTGCGCTTTGTGTGCGTCCAGTACTCATTTAAGCGTAAAACGATCAAACCACTATCCGAGAAATATCCGTGTCTGATTCGCCTGTCAAGATCGCCATTAACGGAGCTGCTGGTCGCATGGGGCGACAACTTCTTGCAGCCGTAGCCGAACGTCCCGATACGATAGTATCGGCGGCCGTTGATGCACCGGGTCAGCCAAGCATCGGTGTAGACACCAGTGTGTTGTCCGGTGGGGAAGCCACGGGTGTTGTGGTCAGCGATAGTTTGCAGGACATACTCTCATCTGCGGCTTCAGACTTTGACACCATCATTGATTTTAGTGCACCCAAAGTTACGCTTGCCTTGTTGGATACCTTAAAAGGCTCAGGCAAGCGAGTGGTTATCGGTACCACCGGATTCAATCCGGCCGAACTTGATTCGCTTTACAACGCGGCCGAACAAATGCCGGTTGTGTTTGCGGCCAACTACAGCATTGGTGTAACGGTCGCTTTGTCACTACTTCGGCAAGCTGCAATGGCGCTCGGCGATGACTACGATGTAGAAATCAGTGAAGCCCATCATCATCATAAAGTCGATGCACCTTCGGGCACGGCACTGGCCATGGGACACGCGGTTGCAGATGCACTGAATCGTGATCTTGATCAGTGTGCGGTATACGCTCGTGAAGGCATTACTGGTGCAAGAGACCCAAAGTCGATAGGGTTCGCGACCGTTCGGGCAGGTGACATTATTGGTGAACACACGGTTCTATATGCAGGCAACGGTGAACGACTTGAAATCACACACAAGGCAACAGATCGTATGACGTTTGCACGAGGCGCTGTTCGCGCTGCACATTGGCTTAGCACGCAGGCGGATGGTTTGTACGACATGACACATGTGCTGGGCATAGCAAATTTGGAGAGTGCTAAATGAGTTTTGCAGTAGTATTTCCAGGCCAGGGTTCACAAAGTGTCGGCATGCTTGCAGAGCTTGCAGCGGCACACCCTATTATTCAACAAACTTTTAGTGAAGCGACAGAAGTGCTCGGTACCGATTACTGGCAGCTGGCGCAAAACGGTCCGGATGCGACGCTTGCCGATACGCGGGTAACCCAACCGCTGATGTTTATTGGTGGTGTTGCGGTATGGCGTGCGTTGCGACAAGCCGGGTTGTCAAAGCCTGAAGCAATTGCAGGTCATAGCCTGGGGGAATTCACGGCGCTGGTTGCAGCGGGCGCGCTCGAATTTGTTGATGGATTAAAACTGGTTCAACAACGTGCGCAATTGATGTCGGCGGCAGTACCGGACGGTGAGGGTGGAATGGCTGCGCTTATCGGTATGGACGATGAAGACGTTATCGCTGTGTGTAGCGACACCACGGGTGCAAGAATTGTCGAGGCAGTGAATTTCAATGCACCGGGACAGGTGGCCATATCCGGTCACGTTGATGCATTGGAAAAAGCCGTTGCGCTTGCCAAAGAGCGTGGTGCACGCAAAGCCATCATGCTTGCGGTCAGTGTGCCGAATCACAGCTCACTAATGAAAGATGCAGGCGCGCAGTTGGCAGAAACTATAGATTCACTGGTATGGCACGAACCGGCAGTACCGGTTGTACAGAATGCGCAAGCAGCAGTACCTTCTGACATTGACGCTTTAAAAGCCTCTTTACGATCTCATGTTTTCAGTCCTGTGCAATGGACAAAAACCGTAGGCGTTCTGCGCGATCAGTTTTCCGTTTCAAATATTATCGAATGTGGACCAGGCAAAGTACTGTCCGGTTTGGGCAAACGCATAGATCGTAGTTTGCCACATCTGCCCACTGAGTCCCCTGATGCGCTCGATAGCGCAATCCAATCTACACTCGAGAGCGCGTGAAGCAATGATGAATGAACAGATTGCACTTGTTACCGGTGCCAGCCGTGGTATTGGTAAAGCCATTAGCGACAAGTTGGCAGAAGCCGGTGCCACGGTTATTGGCACTGCAACAACCGATGAAGGTGCAAAAGCCATAGCCAGTCGATTCAGCGATGCAGGCGTTAAAGGCACAGGTATGTGTTTCAACGCAACCGAACAGGGTGGCGCCGACACCCTGATGGCCGCCATTGGCGAACAGTTTGGTCCGGTTACCATACTGGTTAATAATGCTGGCATCACTCGCGATAACCTGATTATGCGAATGAAAGAAGATGACTGGGATGCCATCATCGATACTAATCTGAGCAGCGTTTTCCGCTTGAGTAAACTGGCTGTTAAGCCCATGGTGAAAGCGCGAGGTGGGCGGATTATCAATATAGCGTCTGTTGTCGGGCAAACCGGCAATGCCGGCCAGTCTAATTATGCTGCTGCAAAAGCCGGCATGATCGGATTCAGCAAGTCTCTTGCTCGCGAACTCGGTGGCCGCGGTATTACCGTCAACACAATAGCGCCGGGATTTATCGAGTCCGACATGACCAATGCACTCTCTGACGATCAGAAGGCAAGTATCACCAGCGACATTGCCCTGGGCAGATTAGGCTCACCGGATGACATTGCCGAGGCGTGTTTGTTCCTTGCGTCCGACAAAGCAGGCTACATCACCGGTCACACACTCAGTGTCAATGGTGGTATGTACATGCAGTAACGTTCCTGTCAAGCGTTTTAGACAAATAATCTGTATTGAAAATTCGAATATTCGCCATAATTTAGGTCAATGCAGGGTAAAATCTGCATCTTGGTGGGCTGGCTGGTACCGGTATGTGCTGGTGGAGGCTCTATGAGTTCACTACAATGGCCGTGTTAACGGTAAGGGCCAGTAAAACGGTCAATACCGGCTACGGCACAAGCCAGTCCTAACGGCTGGCAAATAGCAATTTTATGCGGCGGTTGTCGCCGCCATTTTTCGGAGGTTAATTCCAAAATGAGCAGTATCGACGAGCGCGTCAAAAAGATTGTCGTTGAGCAGTTGGGTGTAAAAGAAGAGGAAGTCACTAACAAGGCTTCATTTGTTGAAGACCTCGGCGCCGATTCGCTAGATACGGTCGAGCTGGTTATGGCTCTTGAAGAAGAATTCGAGTGTGAAATCCCCGATGACGAAGCAGAGAAAATCACCACTGTTCAGCAGGCGGTTGATTACGTTAACGCGCACATTGGCTAGCTATCTGAACAGCTTGACTGTGTAAGCACTGTCACAGTCAACAAGCGCTGAAATGAACGAGTGATTAAATAGACAATCATCAGCCCTTCAGCCGTATCACAAGGATAAGCCGCGCTGCCTCCGAATCGGAATAGCGCGGCTTTGCTTTTTTAGTTTTACCTTTATTCTAACCTGGAGCTTTCGTGTCTCATCGCCGTGTAGTTGTTACAGGACTGGGTTTGGTTACACCGGTGGGCAATACGGTGGACGAATCGTGGAAGAATATTAAAGCCGGTGTCTCTGGCGTTCGACCCATTGAAGATTTTGATGCCAGCGCTTTCAATACGCGCTTCAGTGCATCGGTTCGTGATTTTAACTACGAAGATTATTTCTCGAAAAAAGAAGCACGTAAAATGGATACCTTCGTGCATTTCGGTGTTGCTGCGGGAGCGCAGGCCATTGAAGATGCCGGTTTGAAAGACGCTGACGGTATCGACCTTGAGCGAGTTGGTGTATCGATCGGTTCAGGTATTGGTGGCTTACCGAATATAGAGGTGCAGCACCAGGCGCTGTTGAACGGTGGTGCAAGAAAAGTATCTCCGTTCTTTGTGCCATCCACCATCATCAATATGATCAGTGGCAACCTGTCAATCATGTATGGTTACAAGGGCCCCAATGTTTGCACCGTCACTGCCTGTACTACCGGTACACACAACATTGGCGACGCATCCCGCATGATCGAATACGGTGACGCGGACATCATGATAGCCGGTGGTGCTGAGATGGCCACGTGTCCGTTAGGACTCGCAGGCTTTGGCGCTGCACGTGCGTTATCCACCCGAAACGATGATCCTGCCGCTGCAAGTCGACCGTGGGATACCGACCGTGATGGTTTTGTGCTCGGTGATGGCGCTGGTGTCATGGTGCTCGAAGAGCTGGAACATGCCAAAGCACGCGGGGCAAAAATTTATTGTGAGCTCCTCGGTTACGGAATGAGTGGTGACGCTCACCACATGACGCTGCCTTCGGAAAATGGTGAAGGTGCAGCCAGGTGCATGAAGGCTGCACTTAAAAATGCCAAACTCGATACCTCGGATGTAAGCTACGTGAATGCACATGGCACATCAACGCTTGCAGGAGATCTGGCAGAAACTCAGGCCATTAAATCGGTATTTGGCGCGCACGCTGAATCGCTGCTGATCAGTTCCACAAAAAGCATGACCGGTCACTTGCTCGGCGCCGCGGGCGGTATTGAAGCGGTGTTCTGTGTATTGGCACTTCACGACCAGATCGTGCCACCAACAATCAATCTTGATAATCCAGGTGAAGGATGCGATCTGGATTACGTGCCCAATACCAGTCGCTCGGCTGAACTTATCGTTGCCATGTCAAATTCGTTTGGCTTTGGCGGCACCAATGGCACTTTAGTCTATGGTCAGGTTCGTTAATTGTTCGGTGCACACTAAAAAAACAACTCAATAGCAAACATCATGTGGCGATTTCTGGTCTTTCTCGTTGTGGTTGGATTGGTTGCAGCGGGACTAGTCTATGCAGACTACTCTGGTGCGGTGAATAAACCACTGAGCTTTAGCGATGATCAGCGCACGTTCACTATCGAAAAAGGCTGGTCTGCCAAACGGGTAGCGTCCGAACTTGAAAAAACCGGCGTTATCGACAAACCGCACTGGTTTTATCTCTATGCCAGGCTGAGCAAAAAAGGCGTTGGTATAAAAAGCGGTGAATTCCAGATTGAAGGTAACCCGACAACCCCCGAGCTGATTGATCTGTTTGTTAAAGGTCAAACTGTTCAATACACGGGCAACATTATCGAAGGCTCCACGTTTAAACAAATTCGTGAAAGGCTCGCTGGGCACCCCCATCTGGTGCAAACCATTTCCGACAAATCGAACGCAGACATCATGAGCGAACTCGGTCTGGAAGGGCAACATCCGGAAGGTTTGTTTTTCAGTGATACTTATAGGTTCCCAAAACAGACGACCGATATCGAATTTCTGAAAAGAGCCAACACCTTATTGCAAAAAGTACTCACCGAAGAGTGGGAAAATCGTGCACCAGACTTGCCTTTGAACTCACCGTATGAAGCATTGGTACTTGCGTCTATTGTGGAAAAAGAAACAGCGGTTGCTGCAGAGCGGCCTTTAATCGCCGGTGTGTTTATGTCGCGCTTGAGAATAAAAATGCGATTGCAAACCGACCCAACCGTTATCTATGGAATGGGTGAGAAGTACGACGGCAATATTCGCCGATCAGATTTAAGAACCGACACCCCATACAACACATACACGAGAGCAGGTCTGCCGCCAACGCCGATATCGATGGTGGGCCGTGAGGCTATTCATGCTGTTATGCATCCCGAAGCGACCACCGCGCTGTATTTTGTTTCCAAAGGCGATGGTACGCATAAATTTTCTGACACCGTTGAACAACACAATGCCGCGGTACGCAAGTATCAATTGAAAAGGTAACAACGATGACTGATCGTGGCTGCTTTATCACACTCGAAGGTCTGGAAGGCGTTGGAAAGACCACCAACCGTGAACATGTAGAAGCCTTGTTGAAGCAAGAAGGCATTTCGGTTCTGGTCACGCGCGAGCCCGGCGGCACCGATCTTGGGGAGCAGCTCAGACACCTGCTTTTGCATGCCAGTGCGCCAGTTTCGGCAGAAGCCGAACTGATGATGATGACGGCATCGCGCAAACAACATGTTGTAGAGATTATTGAACCTGCGCTAAGCCGTGGCCAATGGGTGCTGTGTGATCGATTTGCCGATGCCAGTTTTGCGTATCAGGGAGGCGGACGCAAACTCGGTGCAGACACGGTGGCGCAGTTGCACGAACTCATGAACATCCACCTTCAGCCGGATATCACCTTTCTATTGGATATGCCCATTGCCGATGGCTTGAAGCGTATGGCTGCACGAGGCAAACCCGATCGCATAGAAAAGGAAGAGCTGGCGTTTTTTGAACGTGCGCGAAAAGCCTATCTTGAACGCGCCGGGTCACAACCTGAACGTGTAAAGGTGATTGATGCAGGGCTTGCACTGAACGCTGTGCAAGATCAGGTATCCACTGCCTTGAACGCGTTCCTGGTTAACCATCGTGGCTGAACCGGCGCCTTTAACAGCTTGTCCGCCATGGTTGTTGGAACACTGGCAAGCGATTTTCCAGCGGCACGAGCAGGGCAAGTTACCTCATGCTTTGTTGTTTACCGGCGCACAAGGCCTGGGTAAAAGGCGCTTTGTACGTTTTGTAGCTGAATCATTGTTGTGTCTTAACTGCAGTCCGGCAACAGGGGCTTGTGGTTCATGCGATTCTTGTGCTCAATTAACTGCCGGTGCTCACCCGGAATTCTCCACGCTGATGCCGGAAGGTGCGAGCATGAATATCAAAGTGGATTCAATTCGCGAGCTTGTTAACTGGTTGCAGTTGTCTGCACCACCGGGTCGTTATCGGGCAGCGCTGATTGATCAGGCGGATGCAATGAACCGGAACGCTGCCAATAGCCTACTTAAAACACTCGAAGAACCGGGTGAGCGAGCGCTGCTTATATTATCTGCTGACCGACCTGGCGATTTACCTGCGACAGTTCGAAGCCGCTGTCAAAGCACAGTATTAAATGTGGCTGATAAGAGCGCGGCCATAAACTGGCTTGCCGAGCAAGGGGTCGCCGGGGCGGAGGACCAATTGGCTTATTCCAGAGTGGGCCCATATGCTTTACTTGAGCAAAGCACAGACGTTTGGCAAGAGTCAGAACAGCGTTTGCAAAAAGCCTGGAAAGATCTTTTTCTTATGCGGGCAAGTGTTGGAAAGATTGTTGATTCTCTGTCGGATTTGCCAGTCAGACGCAGCCTTGGGCAATTCTCACACTGGACTTTACTGGCTACAAAAATGGGTCAGAATCTGTCTGTTGGCGCGGATCATGCCACCTCTGAGCTTATATCGGAGGTTCATACCGGGCTTGATTCTGAGCAGTGGTTCTCACTTTACGATCGAATACAGCAGTTGTACCGATCAGACAGTGCCAGCTTTAAATCTCAGACTGTGCTCGAGGGACTTTTTGCCGATATCAGACTTATGACTCAAGGCTGAAGGTGTCTCATGACTGAACAAACCCGCAAGGGCATTATCGCTTTTTCCATCACTGACAGAGGCGCATTGTATTCCTCTTATATGTCGTTCGTGCAAAACGGTGCTGTGTTTGTACCGACTTCGCGAGCCTATGAGCTGGGTGATGAAGTATTCATGCTGCTCAAACTGATGGACGACAACTCGCCAGTTCCTGTTAGCGGCAAAGTGGTCTGGGTTACACCTGCCGGTGCTCAGGGTAACAAGACGCCAGGTGTCGGCGTGCAATTCTCTGATGAAGATAACGGTGGCACCAAGTCGAACATCGAACAACATCTTGCGGCTGCTATTCAAGGCGAACGACCAACGCAAACGATGTAATTGCAGTACAAAAGGGTTAATTGTCGACCAGACAACTTGACCCTGCATACCAGTACGCTAATATACCGCGCTCACTTAAGCGCGGTATATTATGAAACCTTCTGATTCAAACCCTTCCTTTGCTGACGACATAGCCGATATCACCTCTGCAGGCGATCAGGCTGCGTTATCGGAAAAAAGTTGTTCCATTGAGATTAATCCTGATCGCTACAGTAAAACAGCGGCCAAAAACGCTCAAAAGATGGCCAAGCGCACTTTTGTTGCTGATAGTCCCATTCATGGGAAAGGCTTGTTTGCAGCCAAGAAAATCAAAGCCGGTAAGAGTCTGGGTCGATTGCACGGCATGCTGACTGAAAAAGACGGCACATACGTTCTGTGGCTGAACAAACGAATTGGGCTGGAAATTACCAACGAATTTCGTTTTATCAATCATGACTCCTCACCGAACTGTGCTTTGACTGACACAGAGGTCGTCACCCTGCGTGAAATTGAACAGGGTGAAGAATTAACACACGACTACGGTTGGTAACCGCCCAACGCCAGCGCAGTTATGCTTGACTGGTATTTACCTTGTTCTTCGCAGCTTTAGCCAACAGTTTTTTCTGGTAACGGGATTGCACGATATCGGTAAGTACCAGTACGCCAATAACAAAATAGAAGGTGGTTTTGCTCATCGCTTCTACTGGATTGCCGAATAGTTTCAAGTGTGCCAGATGCCCGCCCTCGGAGATCAGCATAATGCCGACGACGAACAGTATGAACAGGCCGAGTACTTCATACATACGGTTTTTCTCAAGAAAGCCTGATACCCGATCGGCCAGCCAGATCATTAACAAGCCGCCAATGATAATGGCAGTTGCCATAACCCAGAACACATCGGTTAAGGCCATCGCACTAAGAATGGAATCGAACGAGAAGACAAGGTTCATCAGCACGATCCAGAAAATCACCATACCTACAGATTTTGGTTTTTTCTCTTCAACATGATCTTCTTCTATGTGCATCATGTGCATAACTTCTTTCGTGGCCGTGTAAAGGATAAAGACGCCGCCTACTAACACGATAACGGCGTGCAGATTGACGGTTAATTCAATCACGCCTTCCTTATGAAAGCTGAAGAAGGGTTCCTGAACTTTGGCTATCAGGGACATCAGAATAAACAGTAAAACGATACGCAACACCATCGCCAAACCAATGCCCATTTTTCGCACCCAGGCTTGTTTATCCGCTGGTGCTCGTTTGGATTCGAGTGATATGTACAACAGATTGTCGAATCCCAGCACAGCTTGTAGAACAATCAGTGCGCCAAGGGTCAGCAGGTTTTCAATATTCAACAGGCTTTCCATTGATATAGCTCGCTACGATTTAAGTGAGTGATGCAAGCGATTGTAGGCTACCGATGCGCAGGGGTCCATTTTTCAAGCTCGCCAAGTGATTCAGCCATGGTTTCGAATTGCTGACTCAACAGCGCGTTTGCATCGGTAAGGGCCTGGTTGTAATAAAACACCCCAATTTCGCTGGCGAAAAAATCGAGCAGGAACTCGGCATCGAAGCGGCCGATTTGACTGTCAAGCTTTTCATTGAAATAGGTCTGAATAAGCTCGACCATGCGTGCTGTTTGTTCGGGGTTCAATTTTATATTGGACACGCCATGGCTCCTTGGTCGCGCGCTCAAAGCAGCGCGTATTTGCAAAAGATTAGCAACATAACTAAGCGCTACCCGCCAGCTCCAGAATACGTTGCCGGCCAATCACTTCATCGCTGCGAACCGCTTGCTGGTTGATCTCACCGTAAACATGGGGAAACAACTCTTCGCCGCCAACGGTGTTTTCAAACACGAGCCTGGCTTCGAGTGCGTCAGGGTCGATAGTGAGTACCGTTAATTCCTGCGCTTCGGCGTAGTAGCGCTGTACGACGCCAGGTAGCTGCTCTGCCGTGCAGCAATGTATAAAGCCTTCACTGTCCAGAGATGCGGTTCGATAAACGCCTTTTTTTGCCAGATTCTGTGCATCAGTTGCGCTGGCCAGGTGGAAAATGAGCTGATTCAAGTTAGTCCCGTTCTGATGTGGAGATCAATTGGAGCGCTAAGCTTAGCAATTAGACCGGCCCACTGGTCGGGATCCGGGATGTTTGGGGTCTCCCGAAGTTTATTTAGTGTCAAATAGCTGCTTTGTATTGTCGAGTCTACGCGCTACTTGGGTTACAATTTGGCGGTTTTACAACTACCACGACTAACAGGGGACAATTTCGATGGGGTGGAGCGGACTTTTACCGATCATTCTCGGTTGTGGAGGGCTTTTTGTGGCCTTCGTCATATACCGAATGCTGATCGATTACCCGGAAGGTGAGGGCAAGATCAAGAAAATAGGCGATTCGATTCATTCGGGTGCCATGGTGTTTATGCACCGCGAGTACAAAATGTTGGGAATTTTCGCGGCAGTTCTTGCGTTTTTGCTGCTGATTTCTGTCGGATTCGGTACCACCCTGGCATTCATCGTTGGTGCAGCCTGTTCGGCCGGCGCTGGCTATCTGGGCATGTTTTCAGCCACCAAGGCAAATGTGCGAACCACGGTTGCCGCGCATGAGAAGGGTGCCTCTGAAGCGCTGACTGTCGCCTTTTTTGGCGGCTCGATCATGGGACTGTGTGTTGCGGCCCTGGGTCTGGTGGGACTTGGTCTTCTGTATTTTCTGTTTGGTGGTGACCCCGAGTCGGTCCACGCAATCCACGGTTTTGGCATGGGCGCATCCAGTGTTGCGCTGTTCTCGCGCGTCGGTGGAGGTATCTTCACCAAATCAGCCGATGTAGGTGCAGATCTTGTGGGTAAGCTGGAAGCCGGTATACCCGAAGACGATCCTCGTAACCCCGGCGTTATTGCTGATAACGTTGGTGACAACGTGGGTGACGTTGCTGGCATGGGCTCGGATATTTTCGAGTCTTATTGTGGTTCCATGATCGCAACCATCGCTATTGCGTCCACGCTGGTTCTGGCTGGAAGTCACGGTGTTGAAGCGCTGGGTGGTAGTCGCAGCGCGTTGATGTTCATGCCGCTGGCTCTGGCAAGCGTTGGCTTGCTCTGTTCGATTCTGGGTATTTATATTGTTCGATCAAAATCAAGTGAAGCACCTGAAAAAGCATTGCGCCTCGGCCATCAGATTTCAGCCGCCGCGCTAATCGGTGCTGCTTTCATTCTGGTTCTTCTTATGGGCATCAGCTTAAACGTGTGGTGGGCAATTGTTGCCGGTACTGCTGGTGGCATCATCATCGGCCTGGTGACCGAATACTATACTGCGATGGGTCCGGTAAGACGCATAGCGGAATCGGGTAAAACCGGTAGCGCTACGGTCATCATTACTGGTCTGGCTGTTGGTATGGAGTCGGTGGTTATTCCGGTTCTTACCATTTGTATGATCATCTTTATCTCAACGTCTGTTGCAGGCCTTTATGGTGTTGGTATCGCGGCGGTTGGTATGTTGGCCACCGTTGGTATGACTATGGCGCTCGATGCATACGGACCGGTTGCTGATAATGCTGGTGGTATTGCTGAAATGGCAGGACTTGGCGAAGACACACGAGAAATTACCGATGGTCTTGATGAAGTGGGTAACACCACGGCAGCAATTGGTAAAGGTTTTGCGATTGGTGCTGCGGCACTTGCTGCTCTTGCGATAATTGCAGCGTTTGTTGAAACCATGACGGTGCACCAGCCAGACTTTGCACTTGAGCTTTCCAACCCGACGGTGCTTGTCGGATTGTTTATCGGTGGTTTACTTCCGTTTCTGATTGCAGCAATTACCATGACAGCTGTGGGTGATGCTGCAATGGAAATGATTGAAGAGATTCGCCGGCAGTTCAAAGAAATACCGGGTCTGAAAGAAGGTAATGCAGAGCCTGACAGCGATCGCTGTGTGGATATTGCGACCACGGCTGCATTGAAGAAAATGATACTGCCTGGTTGTATCGCTGTAGCGGCACCTCCGGTTGTTGGTTTCATCATTGGTGCTGAAGCGCTTGGCGGTATGCTCGCCGGTGGTCTTCTTGGTTGTGTGCTGTTGGCACTCATGATGGCAAACGCTGGTGGTGCATGGGATAACGCGAAGAAGTACGTTGAAAAAGGTAACCTTGGCGGTAAAGGTTCTGAAGCACACAATGCTGCGGTTATCGGTGATACCGTTGGCGACCCGTTCAAAGACACATCTGGTCCGTCCATGAACATTCTTATTAACGTTATGGCAATTGTTAGTCTGGTTATTGCACCAATCTTGTAATTGCTTCTAACTGGTTTTTGGCAACCGATGTAAGGTTTCCGACAGCAGTCACAGTAAAGGGTCTCCATCGAGGCCCTTTATTTTGTCCGCAGTTTATTAATATCAAACATAAATGAGTTACCTCCTTACCCATGAATATTGAGAATATCCCGATCGGGAACAATGCCCCCGACGATATCAACGTGATTGTTGAGGTGCCGATTGGCGGGGAGCCAATCAAGTATGAGCTGGACAAGCATTCCGGTGCTTTATTTGTTGATCGTTTCTTGTATACACCCATGCGCTATCCGGGCAACTATGGTTTTGTACCTCACACCTTGTCTGAAGATGGCGACCCGACGGACGTGCTGATTTGTAATACGCGCGCCATTGTCCCTGGCGCTGTGGTGAATTGTGTGCCCATTGGTGTACTGGCGATGGAAGATGATGGTGGTCAGGATGAGAAATTGATTGCGGTGCCGTCGGTTGAAGTCACCAAGCGTTATGAGAACGTCAGAGAACACGGTGATTTGCCGGCTATAACACGTGAGCAGATAGAGCACTTCTTCACCCACTACAAAGATCTTGAACCCGGCAAATGGGTCAAAATCCAGGAATGGGGTTCAGCTGCCCGCGCGAAACAGTTATTAACCGAGGCTATTGCCCGCGCTGCGGCGTCGTAAAGCGCGTTTCAGCCCGTAAACTGCCGCCTAATTGGCGGCATTCTTGCACTTTATTTGGTTAGGACACTGACCATTTGATTTGCAAGAAATGAAACTCGACAAAATCCCAATGGGGCATGATGCGCCCAACGATATCAATGTGATTATCGAAGTGCCAGTGGGTGGCGAACCAATCAAGTATGAGATGGATAAAGACTCGGGTGCTTTGTTCGTTGATCGTTTCCTTTATACGCCTATGCGTTATCCAGGTAACTATGGGTTCGTACCTCACACATTATCTGAAGACGGCGACCCGATAGATGTGCTTGTGTGCAACACGCGACCGATCATGCCTGGTGCTGTTATCAACTGCAGACCGATTGGTGTGCTGGTTATGGAAGACGATGGGGGGCAGGATGAAAAACTCATTGCCGTGCCATCAGAAAAGATGTCGCACCGATACGTAGAAACGCAATCTTACAGTGACTTGCCATCTATCACGCGTGAGCAGGTTGAACATTTCTTTCAGCACTACAAAGATCTGGAGCCGGGTAAGTGGGTCAAGATCAGTCATTGGGGTGATGTGACCGAAGCCAAGGAATTGATCACTGATGCGATTGTGCGTGCAACAGGGAAGGGTGCACCGAAGTTAACTGCCGCTGGCGGAAGTTAATCCTGCCAGGGCAATCCAAAACGACGATTCGGGTAACGCTTCCAGAAGCTGTCGCTAACTAGAAACCATAGGTAAATGATACGGACGAATCGTTCGTACTGATTCGATCTTCATCACCGAATTGCGAGGTGCGTGCGCGGTAACTGTATTTGATTGCACCGCCTGCGGTTCTAAGCGAGATGCCTGCTTCAGCCTTTGTTGTGACCAGATCTTCAGCCGTTGCATAGTCCGCATCGAGTTCAAATTTTATCAAGTCTGACAATACTTGTGATGCACCGAGACGACCAATGGCAATGCCAGTCGATTCTGTGGATTCCTGTCCGGGTGCAACTGTTTCGAATCTGGTAAACAACTGGCCCGCGCCAGCTTCAGCAAAGAGTTTTTGCGATTCTGTGTTGATCAGTTGAATACCAACACCTGCCAGTAACGAATTTTGTAACTCGACGTTGGTAACGTTCGACGTTTGCACTTTACCTTCTCCAAACGCATAAGCTTGCTCGCTAAACCAGTATCGTGGCGTGTAGCCAATTTCATAGCTATCGTTATCATCGTCACCGCGAATCCAGTCGGCATAGATGGCCTGGCTGAACGGGCGATCACTATTACTCAGTTTTAATCGGATTTTTGTGCCTTTGTTATCGCCGGTGATTACCTGTCCACCTTCGATTCCGCCTGTCCAGTCAGCATGCCCGAGACCGGGTGTTATGACGCATGCCAGCAGGGCAAGCGGGCTCATTATTGCGCCAATGTGTCTGATGTTCATTTGCTCGTGTCCTATATCCTGCGCCGCGGGGTGTGGTGCCAGCGGCGTTAACAATAATTCGAGTGTAGCGCATATCCACTTTCACTCCCATGCGAAAAAATCCAGCGCTATGCACCTGATTGGGGTGTACTGAAGTTAACGCACGGTGTTTTCAGATTTGACACAGGCGTCTGCAAAGCGTGGTTTTTGGGCAGTTGAGGCAGGCTAAATACGTGAGAATGTGAGCGTTTCGATGCAATCAGATGGGCGACAGCATAATTGCGTTGTTGGCATATCGCCATGTTATGTTCAATAACATGTGCAATTGGTAATTGCTGAAAAATGGTCTACGCATTTGACGCGTAAACCATATCAGCTTTTTGATTTTTACTTCAAAGTATCTTTTGGATTGAGAATTTATGCGTGGTGTTTGGATAAACCTGCACGGTTCAGGAAAAACAACACCAGACCCAATACCAGTATGGAAACCGCTGCATAAAACAATGAGCCACCATCGCTTTTTCCTTCGTGCAGTACTTCAATGCCTAGCGGTGTGAACAGATGAAAAAACACGGCACCAACCATTACAGCCGACGCCATTAAGCCGCCGATAGCATGAAATCGCTGCCGCATCGATCCTGATTTTCTTAATCCAGTTTTGTTTAAAACCCAAAACACAGCTGGTATCAATAAAACAATCGACGTGATCAGTTCGAACGACCCAACCAGGTACGAGCCAATACTGGTAAACAAGTTACCCAGTCCTTCATTAATCGTGTCAGATATCCATTGACCAATGGTGCCGAATATATGTTCCGTATCCGGGTGTTTAGTGAACTTGTAAGGCAGTGAAAACAGAAAAATTTTGCAGGCCCACAGAGCAATAGCCCAACTAATTATTGGTTTTACATAATTCATCTGGTTTATTTCAGTCTTTATTTCAGTAAAGCGGAAAATTGATCGTTAGCTTTTGTAATAAAGCCTGGAATGTCTTTTACCCATTTCTTCTGTACACCCCGGTCATAATTCAAATAGAGTTTATTATCAACAATGCTCCATTGATCGGGTTCAATTTTAACCAAATACCCTTGCGCGACTCCATAGGCGCAATAGCCGCCGTATTGTGGCGCGTATTTTTCCGGTTCAGCGTCGAACAATTCCGCGTGTTCCTGTGTTGAGAACAACCAGGTAGCACCGCGCCAGTCTATTGAATGCTCAGGCTTGCCTTCCACAGGTTTACCCTGCGTGAAGTACGCAACAGTATCATAGCCCCGAATGGCGATGCCAGTTTCTTCGTAGGAACTTAACAGGCCTTCTTTATCGAGCGTGTTGACCTCAGATGCAGCCAGTGTTTGTCCGGCTGTGAACACAAATAAAAGCGTGATAGCTATTCGAGTAAGTAATTTCATGGTTCCACTGTATTGTTGCTACGAATATACTGATTGACCCAATTTTATCGAATTAGTTGCACAGAACAAGGGATTTGTGAGCAGCCTCGTATATATGGGTTAATGCCTGAATCAGGCATTTTGGAATTTGAATTGCGCTGGTGATCTGCATTTGACTCATAATGTGTGTGGCTTTCAAGCCTGATGAT
>CALJNA010000068.1 GCA_937981955.1 uncultured Granulosicoccaceae bacterium | reverse complement strand
TGACTACCCGAATTTGTCCGGGTATACAAGAGACTTATACCAACAGCCTGGCATTGCACAAACAGTGAATATGGAACATATCAAGAATCACTACTATGCCAGTCATGAAAGCATAAACCCGTCGCGCGTGATACCGGTTGGACCTGAATTGGATTTGAACGCACCGCACAAGCGCGGCTGAATTTCAATCGCTAAATAAACACGCCGACTCATGGGTATGGACACATGGAATGCCATATCCATAGGACAAAGTTGCACGTCCTGCGCGGAGTTGAGTATTTTGAAATTGCATCGAAGATATAAACAGCTGTACAAACGAAATCGTATGCAATAATAATGATGATGGGCCAGCGGCTAAATCATTTCGAATAGTTACATGCATTTGTCGCTAAAAATTGGAGAGCATTCATGGCCAAAGCCATACATTCAATGATTCGAGTGATCAATGAGCAAAAATCTGTGGATTTCTACACGAAGGCATTTGACCTTGCGGTAGCAGATCGCTTTGACTTTGATTCCTTCACACTTATATACATGAAAAACCAGGAATCTGATTTCGAATTGGAACTCACCGTGAACAAAGATCAGGCTGGCGCATACGATCTGGGTTCTGGCTATGGTCATTTCGCCGTTTGTGTTGACGATTTGGATGCTGAGCATGCTAAGTTGCAAAAGCTTGGATATGCGCCCAGAGATATAGTAACCTTTGAAAGAGACGGGGCGCTATTTGCAAAATTCTTTTTTGTCAAAGACCCTGACGGCTATGACATAGAGGTTTTGCAGGAACATGGGCGATTTCGCTAAAGCTGTAATCCTAATACCGGTAACTCAAAACCAGTCCTTCCAACAACACTTATAATCGGAGCACTTATGGCACTCGAAGACGCAGTTTGTACATTGGTACCTTACTTTACGGTCCAGGATGGAAAACTGGATGAGTTCAAAGCTCTGGGCGAACAAATGGTTGAAAAGACCAAAACTGAAAGTGATGTTGTGTTTTATGGTTTCAGTTTCAGCGGGCAACGAGCTCATTGTCGCGAGGGCTATCAAAGTGCGCAGGGAATTCTAGATCATCTCGATAATGTAGGTGAGTTGTTAGGACAAGCCCTGGAAATTGCAAAGCTCGACTTATTAGAAGTTCATGCGCCAGCGCAGGAAATTGAAAAACTTCAAGATCCGATTAAACACCTGAATCCTGTTTATTTCACAATGGAAACGGGTTTTCGTCGTTAGATCTTGTCGTTAGGGCTTATTGTTCAGATACTTTATATGTAGAAGTTTGGACTTGATCGAACCTAAGCTGTCTCAGTTCGGCCCAAAGAAGATGTTAGGCCGGGTCACTCAGTCTGTAGTGACTCCGCCCGGGCACATCACCTTCATTTTTTCTGCATCAGGATGGTATTAGGATATTAGCGCTCAACATTGTTGATAACGCCGTCCATAAAAAGAAAGCGCTCATTTTCTGACTTGTAGCCAATCAAGCCAGTCGTCGAGACCGTCATGCTGTTGAAGTCAAAGATCATTGTGATGAAGTCAGGGCGGTCGGCCTGGATCCACGACATTAAAAAAATGTTGGGACTGATTTCTCGTGATGAATAGGGGATTTCGCTATCGGAGTTGCCCTTTCGGCGACCTGCAACCCATTCATACTGACCAAGCCCATCGACAAAGGAAACAACCATACGGGCGTCGGATTTATTGTAAGTCCAGTCGACAGTGGTGCCGTTGAGGATATGTGACCCGGTACCTTCTTGAGCACTCGTTGTTACGAACGCCGTTTGTAGTAGAAATATCGCTACCACAACGCAGTAGGTGCGTAGACATGTATTGAGTTTTTTCACTTGGTATTTCCTCAATCTGGAATGATTATGGGTTGCCGATATGTTTTATTACACCGGCTCGAAATAAAATAGCTTCGCTATCTCAACTATAGTACACAAGTGTAGCGAAGCGCAACAAGTGCGTACTATTGCTAAATGATAAGAAATGAAGACCCACGTCTGGCAGCCACGCGAAAATTGGCACTTGAGACTGCATTGAGTATTTTGCAGGAGCGGGGAGTGCTCGCGATAACCTATGCATCAATAAGCAAGGCAGCCGGAATATCCCGAAGTACACTGTACCGTCACTGGCCTGCGATCGAACAGCTGCGTAATGACACCTTTAAGCTGGCCGCGTTTCCTCCTAACGTAGCTCCCAAATCCAATGGTCCACTACAAGCCGACTTGACCTGGATTTTAAGTATTCCTATGGACTCTCTTAATGAAACTGCCTGGGGTAAGGTTGCTCCGCAAATTATTGCGGCCGCCGCGATCGATGAAGACGCGCAACTCGTGATAAATAATTTCATGAGAGACCGCATCGCCAATGTTAAAGCTGTTTTCACTGCTGCTATCGATAGAGGTGAGCTGGACCCAAAAGCGCCAATTGACAACTTGGTAGAAATGGCAATAGCAGTACTGTACTTCCGAAAATACATCGCCGGATTGCCCATTGATCAGAAATGGCTAGACACACATGTTGAATCGTTGTGTCAACTAGCCGGATTAAAAGGCGGGTCGAGTAAATGAGATGCTTAGAGAGCACTATCTAGTACCAACTATTGATACTAAAGATCATCCCAAGTGTGTAAAAAATGTTGGCCCCGACTGCCTGGTCGACGCCGTTTGGTCGTGCTATTGATGAAATTCCTGGTTGATTCTATTTTCCCATAACTGTGCCCTCACGACGCGGGTCTGCACCTCCGTATAATTTCCCTTCGCGTAAAACGATGCCGTGCAAACCTGAGGTGAGGTCTCGGACGTTTACTTTGAATCCAATGGATTCCAGTTCTGCCTGTAAGCTTTCCGCTCCGGTTCCTTTTTCAAGATCGTAGGTGCCGAATCGATTTACTGCATGCGGCATGTTAATAGCCTGTTGTATGTCCATACCCCAGTCAATATGTGCAATGATGGTTTGTGCCACGTAACCGATGATTCGGCTGCCACCCGGTGAACCTATAACCATAACCGGCTTGCCGTCTTTGAACACCATTGTTGGTGACATAGATGAGCGTGGTCGCTTGCCCGGCTCTACCCGGTTCGCGATGGGTATGCCTTCTTTGTGAGTTGCGAACGAGAAGTCTGTTAACTCATTGTTAAGCAGGAACCCGCCACTCATAAGCCTTGAACCAAATCCATTTTCAATCGTTGTTGTAATTGAGACGGCATTGCCTTCAGCATCAACGATTGAGAAGTGGCTAGTGGATTTAAATTCGATACTTTCATCGTCTGCCAGTAGCATCGCATGATCCCATTCCGGTGTACCTGCTGACACTTCCTCCAGCGCTTTTGAGCCGGTTAGCATGCCAGCCCGTTCGTTCAGGTATACGGGGTCGACGAGGCCTTCGGTCGGCATAGGTACAAAATCACTGTCAGCCATATAACGACCGCGATCGGCAAATGCCAGCCGTGAAGCATCACCAATCAGTCGCCAGCTTTCTACTGAGGTTGGACCAAGGGATGAGAGATCGTATGATTCCAATGTACCCAGAATTTGCCCGACCGTTAAGGCTCCCGACGATGGTGGCCCCATACCGCAAACATCGTGCGATCGATAACTGACACACACGGGCGTCCGCTCCTTGATGTTGTAGTTGGACAGATCGGCCAATGCCAAAACACCAGGATTTGCAGCGCTGTTGACTTTCTCAACTATTCCTTCAGCTATTGGGCCGGTATAAAAAGCATCTGCACCGCCGGCTGAAATACTTTTCAGTGTATCTGCATATGCCTGATTCTTTAACACATGTCCAACAGGATGTGGTTCGCCGGCTTCGTTAAAAAAATAAGCTTTGGTATCTGGATGAACCGACAGACGTTCAACATCGTTGGTGATGAGCTTATTAAGTCGTGCCGATACCTCGAACCCGGATTCAGCAAGATCGATAGCAGGTTGTACCAGGTCGCTCCAGGCGAGTTTGCCGTGCGCCTTATGTGTCTCATACATCAGTTTGACAGTACCGGGTGTACCAACCGAAAGTCCGCCAACAACTGCATCCCAGAACTTAAGCTTTTCACCATCTTCGGTCTGAAACAATCTGGGTGTTGCCGCCATTGGTGCGGTTTCACGACCGTCGTAAGTTGTTAATTTGTCCGCTTTAGCATCATAGTAAACAAGAAACGCACCGCCTCCCAAGCCAGAAGATTGCGGTTCAACAAGGCCCAGCATTAGCTGAGTGGCAACCATTGCATCAATGGCATTACCTCCGTTGACGAGCACATCGTATCCAGCTTGTGTGGCATGTGGGTTCGCCGCAGAAATCATGAATTCGCTTGCGTTTTGCATCGTCTTGGCGGATATGCCCGTGGCAATCTCCGGTGCAAAGCCGTCAGCCACATCCTTTGCCTGAACTGAAAGCGTTAAGGATAAAAATGTCAATCCTGTCGCGAGCTTTATTGTTCTGATCATGTGTTACTCCGGTAGCTGATTGAATTCAAATTACTATTACATTAAAGGTAACGCCACTAACTGTATTTTTAAGTTCGATTTAATCAAGACAACAGACTGCTTGCTTTGTTAACACACTGAATATACTCTCTTAACGGTTCCTCGCAACCCATATAATTTTGTGTCTGTACACAGGTTTTAAGTGGTACTCATTACTCTTAATGCAACAACTGCATCGCTATCATTACTCGTTGGGAAATTTGCAAAGACTACTTGTAAGATAACTTGAGCTAATAAAGCGGGCTGCACTAACAAGCCCTAACTGCGGCGCAGTGCATAAGGACGGGTAGAGAACCAGTTGAAACACGAAGACATTCCCGTAAGACCACTGTGTTTGTAAAGATCCAGAACATTAAAATAATGCAATATATTGCAGCTCAGCGATGTCTGTGACGCTGTATTGCACTTTACAGCGCTGTCGATGTTCTACACTAACAAGCAGGTGTGGGCGCTGAATAAGTCATTGCCAACCTGTTCGCAACCCCGGTTGGGGTTCTTCACTAACCCTGAATGAGGTTACTAAATGAAATATACATATAAAGGTGCACTTAGCAGTGTGCCCAAGATTTTGACAGCGATGCTGTTGTCGGTTTTCCTGGTTGCCTGTGGTGGCGGTACATCAGGTGACGGGACCGATTCAGGCACTTTGGATTCCGGTGAACTCGATGGCGGCGATTTTGGTCTTGATGGCGGTGACGACAGTGGAGACTTCGGCCTCGATGCCGGTGGTCTGGACGAAGGTGGAACCGATGACGGCTTTGTTTCCGGTGGCGACGATGTAGATTCAGATCAGGACGGTATTTCGGATGCCGATGAATTACTTGCCTGCCAGAACCAGGGTGGTTCAGATGAGTTTTCGCAAAACGAAAACTGGAACGACAACTGTACTATTCGCGTAGACCTCAGAGGCGGAGGCGGAACATCGCCGTTTTTTAACAGCACCTATGCCAACGGCATACAACGTGTGCTGTACTGCAGTGGGGTAGCCGGTGTAGCAACACGTATCGCATTTGTAGATGGCTTGTTTGGACCTGGTACCGCTGAAGCGGTCAGAGCTTTCCAGGCTGCTGAAAATGCGGAAGTGACTGCAAATCAGAGTGCTGGCATTGTTGACGCACGGGAAATTCTGGTCGTGGATGGCATTGTGGGCCCCAAAACATGGAGTCGCTTACAAACACGTGTAGAAGAGAACTCCGTGTTCCTTGGCAATGAGGACAATGCCGGAAACAATTACGATGTGTTTGGTGTGCGCGCACCATACGATAGTGCTTCAGCGGTAGACTGCACGAACGAAAGAAACTTCCTGGGACGGGTATCAGCTGATACTGAATTGATTGACAGCTGGAGATTAACCGATACCCAAGGTGGCACCGGTGTTATCTCGTTCTCTACCGATCGAAACTAAATAAAGACAGTGTAAGTCGATGCTCGGTGGTTGAATGCTAGAATCATTCACCACCGAGCGAAACCGACACACATGCGAGTTATTAAAACAATAGGAATCGCCGCAGTTGTTCTGGTTGCGGCGGTTCTTGTTTATCAGGTAGTGGTTAACAATAAACACCTGCCACAAACATCTACAACTGCAGAGTCTGTTCCAGACGACTCAGCAACTCCCGTCGTTAGTCCAGAGCTGGCCGCGCCAAAAGAATTAGAGTCAGCGTCCAACGCTCAGCCCGATATAAACAAACCGCTTGAAAGCTCACCTGCTGAATCTGATCAGGGTACCAATGCACAGTTAATTCCAGACTATCCTCCGCTTGCCGCCTACGATATTGGCCATAAGCCAGTTGAAGAGGACGAGCTAATTGCGCTGGTGGAGCGGCTGAATAACGATCCGGCCTTAATGGCCGATTTAATTAATGAACTGCGCGCAGAAACCGACCCGGAGCGTTTAAAGAGACTGGTTTATATTCTTGGCTCTACCGGAAATGCCAGCGTATTGCCGGCTGCCGAGGAAATGATTTACTCGGGCATAGACAGTTCACGTAATACAGGTCTGGATTTACTGAGTCGAGTTGCATCAAAAAATCCTGAGGCCATGACCATGGCTAATAATCTTCTGGTTAGTGAAACAGAACCGGACGTGTTACTCGCAACAATTAATGTGCTTGCTCAGCCTGCGAACACAACACCTGAACTACGTGAGTCTCTGGTCACTCAGTTAACACCGTTATCCAGTCATGAGTCCACCGCTGTGCGCGGGTTCAGCATAGCCACACTTGCCAGGCTTTCGAACGACCCGAGTCTGGCACCGGTTTTTTACAATGCTTTGTATGATAACGAACCTGCCGTGCGCAGTTCTGGCGTATATGCGCTTGCCAGCTTTCCCTATCGAACCCCCGATGCTGATCAAAAATTAATGGATATGGTTGAAGACGATGCTGAACATATTGAGGTTCGTCGAGGCGCTATGCTGGCTTTGAGCAACAATGATCCAGACGAGTTGACGCAAGCGCGCATTGAAGCAGCTCAGCTTGCTATTCGAAAAAAAATTCGGCAGCAGCGGCTCAACGGTAACTGACATTAACACCAACCAGGCGATGGTTTATCTTTGAATACTGACACACCAAACCAGGACAAACTGCAGGTACAGGCGCAGTCGCTAATCGATGCAAGTCAGTTCAGCAGCATTGAATGGCAACTTGTTCAAAATGGCAATATCCTTAGCCAGGGATTGGTTTCCACACCTGAAGCGACAGCTTCCATTGCTTCGCCTATCTATCGAATCTATTCAATGACCAAGCCGATTGTGTCGCTGGTAGCGGTGCAATTGATGGCTGAAAAAAAGCTGAAGCTATCCGATCAGGTTAAGCAGTTCATTCCGGCGCTGGGTTCAGTGCAGGTGGATAGTGGTAATGGCAAACATGAAGCGTTGGCTACGCCAATATCCATCGAACACCTGCTGACGCACACTGCCGGCTTTTCCTACGATTTTCTTCCGAATTGTGCCGTGGCTGAGCGCTATCGCGAAGCTGATATAAGTGGTGGTGCAAATAAGTCACTGGCAGAAGTTATTGGCCTATTAACCACTATGCCATTGGCATCTCAACCCGGAGCACAGTGGCGCTACAGTGTGGCAACTGACGTACTGGCGCACGTGCTTGAAAATGTCACTGGTATGGCTTTACCTGATTTATTGAATGCTCGCGTGTTTAAGCCGCTCGGCATGAACGATACCGCGTTTTATGTTCCTGCAGAAAAGCTTGACCGATTGTTACCCATGTACGGTTCCAGGGAACTTGGCCAGGTTATGGTTGAATCTGATCAACCCAATACGCTCAATGAAATGGATGTAGAGTCGGCATATCCGCACAGGCAAGACAGTGGATTTTATCGTGGTGGACACGGCCTGTTTTCTACATTGGAAGATTACATAAAATTTATGCATGTGTTAAAAACCGGTGCAACACCAGATGGACAAACCATGTTCGATACCGGCTCATTTGACAACATGTGGGCAAACAAAATTCCTGATTCATTATTGCCAATGGTGTTGGGCTTTAATGAGCTTGGTGGTTATGGTTGGAACTTATTTGGTCGCGTTATGCAAAACCCGGCACAGTGTGAGTTTAAAACCAGCGTTGGAGAAGGAGGCTGGGCAGGAGCGGCATCCACTTATTTCTGGGTCGATCGCGATAATGACCTATCTGGAATTGCAATGAGTCAGTATCTTGGGTCTAACCCGCATCTTGGCGCACTAATGCAACATGCAGCCTACGGCATGTTGGCTGATGTCGGTTAGCTGTCGATAAGCGCTGGATAGTGTCTCCAACGCTAAAGGAAGCTTTGCACACTCGAAAATCAGGATTTCGCTAATAATTTCTCGGCCTGTCTTGCCGATTCTGCCCAATGTTCCTGAGTTTGTGTTTTATCTCGTTGTGCATCGACCTCTGGCCAGCCCTGGCAATGCCGTTCTATAAGATCGGTAAGCATGCTGATGTGATCGACGCGGTCATTCAAACACGGTATGTACTGAAAGCGCGTTCCACCGTTCTCCATAAAGTACTCTTTATTTTCACCTTCAATTTCTTCTAGTGTTTCCAGGCAGTCGGCAGAAAAAGCCGGGCTCATAACATCGATTGATTTGATACCTTCACCGGGCAGTGCTTTCATGGTTTCGTCGCAATACGGGCGAAGCCACTCTTCTTTTCCAACACGAGACTGGAAAACAACACGAACTTCATTGTCACCAAGGCCAAGCTCTGCCGCCATTAGTCTTGTGGTTTTATGGCACAGGCAATGGTACGGATCACCGTTTAGCAAGTATCGTTTCGGAATCCCGTGATAGGAGGTGACAAGCAGGTCACCGCGTCCATGTTGATCCCAGCTTTCACGCACGCTGTTGGCCAGTGCTTTTATGTATTCAGGTTCATCGCAAAACTGATTGATGAATCGCGTTTCCGGAATCCATCGGGTGCGTTGCAGACGTGCGGTGACTTCATCAAATACTGAGGCGGTGGTTGTGCCCGAATATTGCGGGTACATGGGTAACACCACCAGTCGACGAACGTTTTGCGATTCGAGTTCGGTGATAGCGCTGTCAACTGATGGTGAGCCGTATCGCATGCCAAGCGCCACAACCACGTCGTCGCCGAACCTTTCATTGAGCTGGTTTTGTAGTGCCGCAGCCTGTGCCAGCGATACACTCATTAATGGCGAGCCGGTTTCATCGTCCCAGACCTCGCGGTAGGCTTCAGCGCTTTTTGCCGGACGAACACGGAGTATCACGCCGTGCAGGATGAGCATCCACAATATTTTCGGTAATTCGATAATGCGCGGATCGCTGAGAAACTGACGCAGATAACGACGCACAGATTTGGTATCGGGTGCATCCGGTGTGCCCAGGTTCACAACCAGCACGCCAAGCTTTTCACCGGTTCCGTGCTGATACTCCGGTCTTCCCACGTATTTCATAGAGAATCTTTCTTATATAGTCTGAGCTAATATACGCATTACAGCTGCGTCTGGAGCTGGCCTCGCTTTTTCGTGATGCGTTATGCTAGCGCCACGGCGGAAGTTGTCGTAGTATTTCGCCACATCGTGTATCCGATACCTTTCGTAGTATAAATCAACCCCGTGCGCATTAAACTGAAAATGGCTGTTAGAGGACGTTCTGCGTGGCATTGAAACTGGCCGTACCGCTGGAAAGTACCAAGGGTGAAAAGCGTGTTGCGCTCGATCCGGATACGGTTGCGCGCCTGCGTGATCGCTACAACGTTGATGTGGTTATTCAGGCAAGCGCGGGTCATGGTGCTGGTTTCTATGACGACGACTATGAAGACGTACCGGTGTTCAAAACATTTGCTGAATGTGTTGCTGAAGCGATTGTTGTGGTCAAACTTAAACCGCCAACCATGGAAGAAGCCGCACTGTTGCCGGTTGGCAGTGTGTTGCTGTCAACTATTACACCGTATTTGCATCTGGATGTCATCGAGGTCCTGCGACAACGACAGATCACCACGTTTGCGATGGATCTTGTACCACGCATCACGCGTGCCCAACCCATGGATGTGCTCTCTTCACAGGCAACTGTCGCTGGATACAAAGCGGCCTTGCTGGCGGCGGAATTATCACCGCGCATGTTTCCCATGCTGACCACAGCCGCCGGTACTATCCGGCCGTCCCGCGTCATTGTTATTGGTGCAGGTGTAGCCGGGTTGCAGGCAATTGCTACGGCACGTCGACTTGGTGCGCGGGTGGAAGCCTATGACATTCGCAGTGCGGCGCGAGAACAAATCGAATCTCTCGGTGCGACCATGATCGATACCGGTGTATCGGCGGAAGGCCCCGGTGGGCGTGCACGCGCATTGAACAAAGAGGAAAAGCAAACGCAGCATGATGTACTGGCCGATCGCATGTCGCAGGCACACGCGGTTATTTGTGCGGCTGCTATTCCGGGAAGGCGAGCACCAACCATTATCACTGAAGACATGGTTGAAGGCATGATGCCGGACACAGTCATCGTTGACATGGCTGCTGAAACCGGTGGCAACTGCGAGTTAACAAGGGTGGGTGAAGAATACATGCACGGCGATACACTTATCGTTGGCCCATTGAACCTGCCCAGTAGCGGTGCTGTTCATGCCAGTGAGATGTATTCGCGAAATTTGTACAACATGCTCAAGCTGATGCTCGATGAGCGAGGGCAGCTGCATCTGGACTGGGGTGATGAAATTCTTAGTTCGTGCCTGTTAACGCACAACGGTGGCATCTACCATCAGGCTACGGCAGACCTGATGGAAATTGAGTGTATGCCGCCCATAACAGAACAGCGTGAGCGCACAGAAGAGCAGCCTGATCAAACGGCAGGATGGCTTGAAGAGGATGATGATCGCATCCCGTCATCGGCCATTTCAGATAGCGATGACAGTGAGTCGGATTCTATCGACAACCAATCCAGCTCATCAGTTGTAGGTCACAGCGCTGCTGAAGATTCAAACGCTGCCAGTTCTGGTGCAAACAGCAACCCGGACAACGCAGATCGGGAATCGACTGATCACGACGATGATGAGCGCGATGATCTTATGCAGATAGACGGGATTGGTCCCGCACTTCAGAACCGACTATATGCGTTCAGAATTAAAACCTACGCACAACTCGCCAGTTTTGATGAAGTGGATATCGAACGACTGGAACGACAGCTCGATGACAATGAAGAATTGAACATCGCCGAGTGGGTCAGGCAAGCTCAAGAGCTGGAGAAGCACTGATGGATGCGTTCGTTGCACTGTACCTGTTCATGCTGGCAGGCATTGCAGGCTATGTTCTGATTGCCAATGTGCCCTCAATCCTGCACACGCCATTGTTATCAGGCTCGAATTTTATTCATGGCGTTGTACTGGCAGGCGCGATGGTTGCGCTAGGTCATGCTGAAGGTGCGTTGCAGATCACCATCGGATTTATCGGCGTGATGGCCGCAACCGCTAACGTGGTTGGTGGGTATGTCGTCACCGATCGAATGCTTGCCATGTTTGAGTCCACCGCAAAACGTAACAAGCGTCGGGTCGAAGAGCAGGCGAAACTGCTGGCTGAGAGAAACGGTGAGCTTGATCGCCAGGCCAGCGCTGATGTCGCAGGCTCAACCGACAATACTGATCATGATGGAGATAAACTGTCATGATTAATTCAAGCTCGTTCTTTATCGACCTGTCTTACTTTTTCGCCGCGGCCTTGTTTATCTATGGCTTGCGACGCATGAGTTCACCCATTAGCGCCCGGTCCGGCATTTGGGTGGCGGCTGCAGGCATGCTGCTGGCGATTGCCGCGTCGTTTGCACACCCGAATGTCACCAGCAATCACTGGTTGATATTAATTGCCATGCTAATCGGTGGCGCGCTGTCGTTCATCCACGCAAAACGTGTTGAGTTGTCCGAGATGCCGCAAATGATTGCGTTGTATAACGGACTTGGCGGTGGTGCGGCGGCAACCATTGCAGCGGTTGAATTGCTGCGTGCTGCAGAGCATGGCCCCTCTGAGCGTATTCTGGGTGTTGCAGGAGCGCTAATTGGGTGTATCGCGTTTTCCGGTTCGCTGCTGGCATTTGCCAAGCTTAGCGGTTGGGTGAAATTTGGCCGTTGGCTTGGCAATAGGCAAACCGCCTACGTTGCCATTATGGCCAGTGTGTTGTTGCTGGGTTTTTTATTGTCTTTTTCCAATACCGCCCATCCAGTATTGCTGCTGTTGTTTTTCCTGTTGTGTTTATTGTTCGGCATTGTCATGACCTTGCCGATAGCGGCGGCCGACATGCCTGTGTTGATTTCGCTGTACAACGCGGGTGCCGGCCTTGCCGTCGGTTTTGAGGGCTATGTGCTCGGAAATCCTGCAATGATGGTTGCAGGCACACTGGTGTGCGCCGCTGGTGTGTTGCTCACCCGTTTAATGGCACAGGCTGTTAACCGTAGACTTAGCGAAATTCTGTACTCAGGCTTCGGTATTCCGCATGAGATCAGTGAAGCCACCATGCAATACGGACACGTGAATGAGGTTGACGCTTTTGATGCAGCGGTAACCATGGCTTATGCGGAAGAGGTCCTGATTGTGCCTGGCTACGGTATGGCTGTGGCCCAGGCTCAGCATAAAGTACAGGAGCTCACCCAGTTGCTTGAGGAGCGGGGTGTAAATGTGCAATTCGCCATTCATCCGGTGGCCGGACGCATGCCCGGACACATGAATGTGCTGCTGGCTGAGGCGGGAGTTTCCTATGAGAAAATTCGTGATTTGTCAGACATCAACGGTGAGATGAGCAAAATCGATGTTTCCCTGATTATTGGGGCGAACGATATCGTTAATCTGGCGGCCAGAAGCGATCAGAAAAGCCCGCTGCACGGCATGCCAATCCTGAATGTGGATGAATCCAAAAGTGTCATCGTGCTCAAACGTGTGGACGGGAAAGGTTATGCCGGAATTGATAATCCGTTGCTGCAACACGAGAAGACCCGGGTACACTTTGGCGACGCAAAACAATCCGTTCAGGAAATCATTAGTGCCATAAAGTCACTGGACTAATTGATTAGAGCATAAGCCTAGTCGTGTAACTCCGTAAAGTTGCGGGTTTGCAGCGTTTCCAGGCTGATTTCAGCTATCGCTGTGACAATAAAATAGCGCTTAAACAGGGTTGACTTACGTATTTTTATTCCGGCTTATGCACACCTCCAAAAATTATTGATGCCCGTCGCATTTTCGTGTAGTGGCAAGTTTGATTAGTTTAAGAATGCGCTGTAACTTATTGATTTAAATAGACAATAACGTTTTGTTCAATAAATTGCCATTTTAATCAAATAGTCATATTTAAGGGGTTTTTGCCTTGTTTCGTGTTTTCATCCACAAGGTTATCCACAGATTTTGTGGATAACGATCCGTTTTTTACCGGGTGCAATTTCCGCTATGACGCCAGATTGACAACTCAGCGTGAATTAGTCCCTTCGGATAGAGAAAAAGCCGTACATTGAGCCCATGAGTTCTTCTGCATTGCAGCCTTCAAATCAACCCTTTCCCTTTGTTCAGGTCGCTGTTCCGACTCCGTTGCATCTGCTTTTCGACTACCGTTGGCGCGGCAGTTTGCCGCCCGTGGCCGGAACGCGCGTAAAGGTGCCGTTCGGGCGTCGTTCGGTGATCGCTGTTGTGGTTCGGGGGCGCCGGGAGTCCTTGTACCCGGCCAACAAGCTGCGAACGGTAACCGAGGTGCTCGATGAAGAGGCGCTCTTGCCTGAAGACATTATGTCTGTGCTCGGTTGGGCAAGTCGCTACTACCATCATCCCATTGGTGATGTTCTGTGTTCGGCTTTGCCGGTCATGCTTCGACAAGGCAAACCGGCCGAACTAATGCAGCGCGAAATCTTTGTCCTTAAAGACAGTGATCAAACGCCGCCAACGGCCAAGAAAGCTGCTCTGCAGTACAGCCTGTATCAAATGTTGTTAGAAGCGGGTGATCAACCGGTCGACGCGTCAGCCTTTGCAGCCATGAGTCCGCGCTGGCGCAGTGCGGTAAAACCCTTGATTGAGAGGGGTTTGGTAGAAAGTCGAACAAGCATGGTATTGCCTGCAAATAAGGCGGTCGAATCGGGCCCTGAGCTGGTGCCGGAACAAACTGTCGCTGTGGATGCGATAACTCACTGCCTTGGCACTTTTTCTCCATTCCTGCTTAATGGGGTTACCGGCAGTGGCAAAACTGAAGTGTATCTGCGTTGTCTTGATGCGGCTTTGCAG